>PIVM01000048.1 GCA_003353945.1 Gammaproteobacteria bacterium | reverse complement strand
GGTAACGTCCGCGAAGGTCAGCTTAGCTGTTCCAGAAAGCATAGTTTTTATTTTTTGCATTTGGCCGCTTCGTAACATCAGCAGGCACATGGAAAAAAATCAAAATCCTGGCAATAAGCGAAACCTCCGTTTCCGCAATCTCTAAATAGTTAGCGCTGGGCTTTGAGCAACTAGACAATATTTGGCTCATGGTGTTTCCTATTCGGTTTTGTTGCTACCGGTTTATAAGTGCTCTAATTTTCTCGCCGCTTTGTTTACTAAGATACGGCCTTATTGGGATAACCCGCCTTTTCCCAAAAGCTGCGTTTGCGCCAGTGTTTATCCTGTAAGCTGCGAATATATTGCGGTAGGTTTTCATGGCGTTGATAATTACTGATACCGTGATCAAGCTCTATCAGCTTATTAACATAGTTGGCGGCATGGTAATAGGCTTTGCTGCGACCGGCATCGAGAATTTCGTTCGATAACACAGCACGCCAGCCAGTGGCTCGAACTCGCTGAGTTGAGGCTTAGATCTCCGTAAAAAATATCGTTCAGTTCGTTAAAACGTCGCAATACAACCCGGCAAGCAATGGAAATTTGCTCCAGTTTAATCAGGGTTTCCAGTGCATCATTCAATTTGGGATACGTTGGCGCAGAATCAAGCACAGCCTCTAGCAGCTGTGATCTCTGTTTTGCATCCAGAATCTCAAGCAAGGGGTCCAATGTGTACCAACAGGGATGTTTGTCAAAACGCGCCTGCCGGGATTGTTGGAGTTTATCGGTTATTGCTGTTCCTTTTGCTGCTGTTCTTTGCTCGCCGCATGGATGGTTAGCAATAACTCATCCTCGTCAATCAGCTTGTACTCTGGGCATTTACCGCTAAGTTTTTCACTTTCATTAATGATTTTTGGCACCCCTTCACCACGGCGTTCAATCAGGGCCTGACGACCCGCCTCCTCGCGGGCGTTGTAGTAACGGCTTAGCAAATTAACGATGCTTTCATTGCGGGTAACAGTGTTTTCCATCAAACCGTCGATTGTATTGGGGTATATCTTGCCGCCCCAGAATTTTAATGGCTTCTGTGCGCATATTGTTACGCACAAATTCAAAAGCCCCATTGATCTGCTGATCCAGTGGCCCGGCGAAATCTTTAGCATCCAGCTGGTCATTGGCATCTCTGCTTGAACCGCTGTAAGAAACGCATTGTATATAGGCATTGCTAAACCTCTGGGTAGGCTCGGGAGTATCGGATTTGATAAAACGCTGTTTCAAGCTCCTATCAATATCTGCCTGGCTGGTACCCGGCACCAAGGTTTTGTCGAAAAGGATCAGGCACGATTGGCTGCGCTGCTGAAACAAGCGTGCCAATACCTATGGCTTCATTTCCTGCTTGGTGGAACCGACACGCTGATAATAACGACCAGCACTGGCATGCACCATGATACTGCGGAGAATTTCTACATAGATGACCGTCTTATTGTTTCCCTGCCGATCTGGCAGCTGTAGCAGGCGAGTGTCCAACTTAACGGGTGGCTGGATCTTTTGCTGGTTGATATTGACTATCCACTCTTCGGCTTTGCCAGTTGAACGACTCAATGCTATCTCTAGGCACCGTTGTCCGCCATAGGAGAAAGCAATGAGTCGATTTCGAAAATTATCACATACGGTTTGGCTCTGCCAGTATCACATAGTATGGGTGGCAAAATATCGTTTCAGGATATTAGCGGATCGAGTAGGAGGGGAGGTGGATAGATGCATCCGGGCATTCACGGAGCATCAAAAAGGTGAAGTCATAGAGTTGAATGTTCAGGTGGATCATATCCACTCGAGCGGAGGCAATGGTCCGAGATACCTGGTTTTCAATACGACCACTTTGGGTCAGCCAGTGAGCAAAATAGGCGCTTTGATGGGGAGTAAACATGGCTATTGGTGGCCCTCCGCATCTTTTATTTGTTCAGAATCCAGCCAGCGATCAATCGCCGCCTTGCCAAAGCGCCATTGTTTACCCAGCTTTTGCCCAGGTATGCGGCCTTCTTGCACGAGCTTGTACAGCGTAGACTTGGGAATCTTCAAGTAAAGCGCTAGCTCTTCTATGGTCATGACTTGATCATTACTGGGATTTGACACGGTTTAGTTCTTGTTTTTAACAGTTATTAATAGGTGATAAGCAATATAGCTGGAATATCGACGCAATTTCCCAAAGTATGAGAAGTTCGGACTATTCGACATCAGATCAGCAACACTCTACTTCTTGGCCTCAACATGCTCAGCCATTTTCTTTAAACCAATATGACGCACGTCTTTACCGTAGGTTAGGTAGATGACATGTTCTGCAATATTTCTGGCGTGATCTCCGATACGCTCCAACGACCTTAGCGCCCAGATAATATTCAGTACACGAGAAATACTTCTTGGATCTTCCATCATAAAAGTCACCAACTCGCGCATGGCACTACTGTATTCCATATCAACGACTTTATCCTTTTGCGCTACCGCCAGGGCACTTTCTGCATCAAAGCGGGCAAACGCATCCAGCGCGTCACTGGTCATCCTTTTGACCTGCTCGCCGATATGGCGAATCTCAACATAACCTCTGGGTGCTTGCCCGGATTCTGTTAGCTGAATAGCCTGTTTCGCAATTTTTTCGGCCTCATCGCCGATTCGCTCCAGGTCTGTAATGGTTTTGGATACCGTCAGCACCAAACGAAGATCACTCGCTGCGGGCTGGCGCAATGCCAGTATTTTTGCGCACTCTTCATCAATGGACACTTCCATCACGTTAACACTTTTGTCATTCCTTTTTACCGATTCTGCGAGCGCTGAATCTGCCTCTACCAGCGACTGTATGGCGTCATGCACCTGCGTCTCTACCATCCCCCCCATCTCAAGAACATGAGATTTAAGCTCTTCCATTTCCTTATTGAACTTTTTTGATATATGTTGCGTATGCGCGTCTTTTTTTATCATCTCTGACTCTTCCGTTTTTTATCCGTAACGTCCCGTAATGTAATCTTCTGTTTGCTTGTATTTTGGATTAGTAAACAACCTATCTGTTTTCCCGTACTCAATCAGTTTTCCCATATACAAAAACGCCGTGAAATCCGATACACGCGCAGCCTGCTGCATATTATGGGTCACTATGACTATCGTGTATTTTTCCTTTAATTCGGCAATCAGTTCTTCAATTTTTAATGTCGAAATAGGATCTAGCGCCGAGGCGGGCTCATCCAATAACAACACTTCAGGGCCTATCGCAATTGCCCTGGCAATAACCAGCCGTTGTTGCTGACCTCCAGACAGTCCCAACGCGTTGTCATGAAGCCTGCCCTTTACCTCATCCCATAATGCCGCGTGTTTAAGCGATTTCTCGACCGTTTCATCAATCATCCTTTTTTTACGCACGCCTTGCAATCGCAAACCGTAAGCCACATTTTCATAAATGGATTTTGGGAAGGGGTTTGGCTTTTGAAACACCATGCCGACTCGTCTTCTCAAGTCGGTAATTTCCTGTGTTTTTTGGAAAATATTCTCGCCATGCAAAAGCACTTCACCGTCAATACGGCAGCCGTCTATCAAATCGTTCATACGATTGATGCTACGCAGCAACGTTGATTTACCACATCCGCTCGGACCGATAAAAGCGGTCACTCTGTTTTTAGGAATCGTCAGGTTAATATCAAACAGCGCTTGCTTATCTTCATCATAAAACAAGTTAAGATTATTGATTTGTAGACAGATTTTTTGTTTTTCCACACTCTCTGCCTCATCACCCTTGCGAAGATCCGCCATATTGATTCGATGCCCACGCGAACCGCTCACAGGCTCTTCTATTTCAGTCATCTCTATGATCTCGTTATTCATCGCTGCGTTAGTCACTGTTAGTCTCTGGTTTGTCGTTAGACATTATGATTCCAATGATTTATATTTTTCTCTCAGATGGTTACGCATCACCACCGCCGAAAAATTTAAAATCGCTATAATAGCCACCAGCAATAGCGATGTTGCATAAACTAATGGCCTAGCCGCCTCAACATTGGGGCTTTGAAAACCCACATCATAAATATGAAATCCAAGATGCATAAATTTCTGATCAAGATGGACAAAGGGATAATTGCCATCTATCGGCAAGGAAGGCGCCAGCTTAACAACACCCACTAACATCAGTGGCGCCACCTCACCCGCTGCTCGTGCTACGGCCAGAATTAAGCCGGTCATCATGGCGGGACTTGCCATGGGTATAATGATGCGCCAGAGGGTTTCTGCCTTGGTAGCGCCTAAGGCCAGACTACCCTCTCTGATGGACCGGGGTATTCTCGCAAGCCCCTCCTCAGTGGCAACGATGACAACCGGCAATGTCAACAAAGCCAGTGTCAGCGACGCCCATAGCATCCCGGGTGTACCAAAAGTCGGTGCAGGTTTGGCTTCAGGGAAAAACAGTGTATCGATATTGCCACCAATAAAATACACAAAAAATCCCAAGCCAAAAACACCGTAGACGATGGAAGGGACACCCGCCAGATTATTGACTGCCACACGAATAAGCCTTGTCACCATTCCCTGCTTGGCATATTCATGTAAATACACGGCGGCAACTACACCAAAGGGCGTAACCATAACCGCCATCAGTATCACCATCATCACAGTACCAAATATGGCGGGAAAAATACCTCCTTCCGTATTCGCCTCTCTTGGTTCATCCGTCAGAAATTCCACCAGTTTATATAAATAAGCAGCCATTTTGTCTGGCAAAGACATGGCATTGGGCTGAAACACATGAACAATTTTTGCAAGTGGTATCTCAAACTTTTTTCCATCAGCGGTAAGCGCAATCAACGTGTCTCGCGAAATTGCTTCATAGAGCCGGGCTAACTCCTTTTGCAAACTTTCATAATGCTTATTGAATACAATACGCATCTGTTTTATTTCTATCACGTCGACATGATTGTCGGGAAGTGGCCCTCCATAATCCAACGCCAGCCTTCGCTCCTTTAAGCGCAATCGCTCTAAACCATGATTAATGCTTGATATATCTTCTTTTTCTATCTTATCAATGGCTTCAATAAGCGTCTTCACGCGGCTGAACTGTTCTTCAAACAGGGGGTTATCCAGCCGATCAAACGCTTGCCCAGCTTGTGCTTGCCAAACGATATCCCCCTCTTTTTTTAGTGCCTCCACCCTGCCGTAAAAATTACCCCATTCACGTCGTTCAATAACAACCAGTTCCCGTGGCTGTTCAATATTGTGAAGATAATCTTGCAATACCCAGACAAAATCTTGTCCGGTGATATCCCGATTTCCCACTTTCATCAGATGCCGACTCATAAACTGAGAGCCATTAACAGACTCAATCTGCATCCCGGCTGATTGCAACTGCTCGAGCGACACTTCTTTGGTTTCCACCAACTGCCCCAATACCGGTACGGGTTGATTCTCATTGGCAATATCGTAATAGACTGCTTCGATGATAGTTGCCGGCCAGAAATGTCCAAAACCTCGCACAGCCAATATGAAAAGCAAACCGATCACGGCGATCATGCACATTGTGACGGCTCCGGCATTGAACCAGATCCAGGGTTTCCCGGTTTGATACCAATATGTCAGCGATGCTTTGTTGGTGGATTTCAAAATAGTAACCTTCGTAAAAATTCTGCTCTACTAATACGCCACTAAAGAGAGCCATAACGTCGGCGCAGTCGTTGACGCACAATTTCCGCAATAGTGTTGACTATAAAAGTAAATAAAAATAAAAAGAATGCGGATAAATACAGCACACGAAAATGCGTGCTGTCCACTGCCGCTTCTGGCACCTCAACCGCAATATTGGCTGATAAGGAGCGCAAACCTTCGAAAATATTTGCATCCATAATGGGAGTATTACCGGTGGCCATTAAGACAATCATCGTCTCACCCACTGCTCGACCCATGCCAATCATCAACGCTGAAAATATGCCGGGGCTTGCCGTTGGCAGTACTACGCCCACCAGTGTCTGCCAGGGGCTGGCTCCCAACGCCAGGGATGCATTGCTCAGGTGTTTTGGCACAGAAAAAATAGCATCTTCAGTAATAGAAAATATCGTTGGAATAACGGCGAGTCCCATCGCAATACCGACAACAAGCGCATTACGTTGATCAAAGGAAATACCCAGATCGCGTGTTATCCACGAACGCATATCGCCGCCAAAAAACACGCGCTCCAACTCAGCATTAAATTCAATGCAAAACCAACCCACCAGCAACACAGAGGGAATCAGCAGGGCTGCTTCATACCCAGGCGGTAACAGATAGTGTATTTTTTTCGGGCTGATATGCCAAAGATACCCTGTTAAAAATATCGTCAGTGGAATAGCAAAAGCCAATGCAAAGACAGCTGACAAACTGCTTTCAATAAAGGGAGCAAGCCAGATCCCTGCCAAGAAACCAAGAATCACCGTTGGCAGCGCTTCCATTAATTCAATAAGCGGCTTGACTTTTCTACGCATCGCTCCGGCCATAAAATAAGCCGTGTAAATTGCACCACAGATTGCCAACGGTGCAGCGAACAGCATCGTATAAAACGCGGCCTTCAAGGTGCCAAAAGCAAGCGGTGTTAAACTGAACTTTGGTTCAAAATCATTGCTCGATGAGGAGGACTGCCAAATATACTCCGGCTTTTGGTAACTTTCATACCAGACTTCTTGCCATAACACCTGCCAGGATACATCGGGATGCTCATTATCAACCCGCCAATAACTCACTGCCTGCTGCTCATCAATCAACAGCAGCGCATCTGCTCTCGGTGACAGCGCCATATCTGAAATGGGTTTGTCCGAGACCTTTTTCGTCAACAAC
Organism: Gammaproteobacteria bacterium; assembly: GCA_003353945.1. Lineage (GTDB taxonomy): Bacteria > Pseudomonadota > Gammaproteobacteria > Pseudomonadales > PIVM01 > PIVM01. Next base: position 26,895 of record PIVM01000048.1, on the reverse strand, counting down.
TCCCTCTGTGCCGTTGAATGATACAAAGACAGGGTGGCGTCTTTATGTAAACTGATGAAACCTTTACGTCTTTGTTCAGATTGGAGAATAACCCGCTCGCCAGCTGCTTGCTGAAACTGTCGAATAGATTGCAAACGCCAATTGGCGTCCTGGTCTCTGACCATAAACCACTGCGTAATAAGACCACTGGTATCTGCGCTCAACAATGAGATGCCACCCAAAAGAAAGCTTAAAGCGTTAAACTTCACGCTGGCCTCGGGCAGTGACACCGTGTCGACAATCGCCGCCGCATCACCGGTAATATCAATAGCGCTAAGTTGTGTTCCATTTTCCACCATAAACAACCAGCGTTGATCAATGTCGATACCAAGATAATCGATGGGCGCGCCAGGAATATGAATATCGATTTCTTCTTTTTTCAAGGTCATCTCTTCGCTGAGAAAATCTTCTTCCTTCTGCAGTCGTATGAGTTTTAACTTCTGCTCGCCGGTCATGGCGGCGATAGTCAGAGACTCTTCCCCGTCGCGATAGGCAATGCTGTTAATTTCAGCGCCGCTGCTGATATCAATCGGTGTGTTGCCGTAGGGATACTGAATCTCAGGGGTGATAAGGCGTTTATCATTGGGGTAGCTGATACGGTAGTGATGTTTGGCAATCACTGCCTGACCGCTGGAAAGACCCACAATAAACAAACGACTTTCTGCTGAACTCTGAGCAAAGCTGGTGATATGACTGTCGGCCGGTAGCATCAATTTTTGCTGTGAAACAAGCTTGCCCGTTCTGGCATGCCAAAAAACGGCATCACCTTTGTCAGTCAAACGGAAAGCTATTTCGGCCTGCTCTTCCATCGCAACCAACAAGGTATTATCCGATGATAAAGCAAGCGGTAGATCGTAATGACTGACAGACTCGATGCTTGCGCCTTGAAACAAGGGCAGCACTTCGTACAGCAGGTAGGCAAAGATCAGCAGTAATGTGACAATAATACCCAGCCCCCCCGCCGTCACCGAAACGGTAGTGACTTTGTCTTTAAAAAACCGAAACCGTCGGTAATTTTCCAGATAGGTCGCGTTTGAGCTTGCAGCTGTAGTCATGGTCGTTAATATATGTCATTGCTAGTTGAAGCCAATGCTAGCGCAAATATGTTACAGAAATATTACAGCTGCCAATTGCACCCGGCATGTACCCGTTACAGGCCGACAGACCCCCTGACTATGCTCACAACCTTGGCTGGCAGGGGAATATAGCCGTCTTTCACCACAACCTGTTGACCGGATTGCGATAACACCATTTTCATAAACTCGCCCTCAAGAGGCGACAATGGCTTGTTAGGTGCTTTGTTAACATAAACATACAGATAGCGGCTTAGCGGGTAGATGCCAGCAGCGGCATTTTCCGCTGTCGCCAAAACCATCTTACCGGCGGGCTTTTTACTCAGCGGCACGGCCCGAACACTGGCCGTCTTGTAACCGATACCGGAATAGCCGATACCATTGATTGATGTGGAAACCGATTGTACTACCGAAGCAGACCCTGGCTGCTCATTTACCGTATTCTTAAAGTCCCCCTTGCACAGTGCCCTTTTCTTAAAATAACCATAGGTACCTGATACTGAGTTACGACCGAATATTTGAATATCTCGTGCTTTCCATGCACCCTCCAAACCGGCTAAACCCCAGGCGTCAATACTACCCGCATTGCCACATTTGTTGGTTGATGAAAAAATGGCATCAAGCTGAGGAATCGACAAGCCTTTGATCGGATTATCTTTGTGTACATACACTGCCAACGCGTCAATCGCTACTGGAATGGCTGTGGGTTTATAACCGTATTTGTTTTCAAAGGCTTCCAGTTCCTTATCTTTCATCTTGCGACTCATGGGCCCTAGATTTGAAGTCCCTTCAGTAAGCGCTGGGGGCGCTGTTGAGGAACCCGCCGCTTGTATCTGAATATTGACGCTGGGATATTGTCGCTTGTATTCCTCAGCCCATAGCGTCATAAGGTTTGCCAGCGTATCTGAACCCACACTGGACAGATTACCCGACACCCCCTTTGTTTTTTCGTAAACAGGTATATCGCTATCAATTTTAGGCGCAGCATTAACGCCTGTACTTAACGTCAGCGTTGTTGCGAAAGCTGCGACAGTTGCAACGCCCGTAAATAGTCTCTTCATCGTCATCGCATGTGCTCCAAAAAAATAAAGTAGTAATCAATATCTTGGGCATACTCTATCTCAGTTTTGTTACAGAATTATTACAGCTTGAAGGTGATATGTAGAATAAATAACGTTGTCAAATGCTTTAACTGAGAACCTTAGGGTCTCAAAAATAATCCTATCAAATTCAATTGAATCGTACGGTGCTTACACTTCGACACATCAATCGTCCAATCCAGCCGATTGTGGAAACTCACAGGTAAACGTACTGCCATGGCCAGGCAAACTTTCGATTTTTAACGACGCATTGTGCCTGATTAAGATATGCTTGACGATAGCCAGCCCCAATCCTGTCCCACCAGCATTAACCGAACGGCTTTTTTCAACACGATAAAAACGCTCCGTTAAGCGAGGAATATGCTGAAAGTCAATACCAATACCATTATCTCGAACGGAATAGCGACTGATCTTATTTTTCTCCGACCAGCTGACGCGTATAAGGCCATCGCCATCGGTATAACGAACAGCATTCGTCAGCAAGTTTGAAAAAGCACTGTGTATCTCTTCTGGATTGCCCATCAGGCACGCATCATCAGGACATTCGTTAATAAGCTGTCGGGCATCAATACCTGCAGCGCTCAACTCATTACAAATAGTGTCGGTGATATTCTTCACATTGATTAGTGCAGGCTCCTCTGATTCAGGAACCGTTTCAAGTCGTGAAAGTACCATCAGATCGCGAACCAATGCATCCATACGATGAGACTGTTCTATCATCTGGTTTAGCGCACTCAGCCAGCGTTCATCATCGCTGACAAGAAAGTCCTGAAAGGTTTCCAGGTAACCCCGTATCACTGTTAGCGGTGTACGAAGTTCATGAGACACATTAGCAATAAAATCCCGCCGCATACATTCCAGTTGCATCATCGTTGTGATGTCCCTGGCAAAAACCAGTTTGTCTCTTTTGCCAAAAAAAGTAACTTGAACCTGCAGCGTTATATAGGGATTGTTAGGCGAAGTGAGTTCAAGATGCTGATCAAATATTTCTTTTTCAAAATAGTCCGTAAATTTTGGATCACGCACTAAATTACCAATATATTGGTTTTTATCCTGCGGATAGTATAAGCCCAACAGAGATTCTGAAAATTTGTTGCACCAGACAATATTTCCCCGTTTATCAATCATCACCACGGCATCGGGCAATGAGGAAAAAGAATCCTGCAAATATTGAATCGTGGCCTGTAGACGATCTTTTTCTTCACGATCATGGCGCTGCAGATGATAGATGCCATCAAATATTATCCCCCACAGACCACCGGCTTCCGGCGGCTCAACATCGGGAGAAGCGCCTAACCAGAACATAATTCTATTCAGTTGAAAAAAGCACCAGGCAATATAGGCCGTCGACGCGATGGCAAAACCCGCTAATGGCCTATCCCAAATACTGGCAATTGCAGAGCAAACCGTTACCAGCATCAAAACTCGAATTAATTCCTTTTTCCAACTGTCTGTCACTCATTCACCCCGTCACTTATTCAGCCCGGTCACTTTTTTTGGTGGCAAATCGATAGCCAGTCCCCCTGACCGTTTCAATACATGCTCCGTAGTTTTGCTTGTCTGTTGACTTATTTTGCAGCGCTTTTCGCAATCGAGTGATATGTACATCCACCGTACGCTCCTCAATATAGGCATCGCCGCCCCAGACATGATCCAGCAACTGTGATCTCGTGTAGGCCCGATTTGGGCTTAGCATAAAAAAATGCAGCAGCTTGTATTCGGTAGGACCAAGCTCTAACTGATTTTCACCAATAGAAACACTGTGTTCGGAATGATTTAAACACAGATCATCAAATACAAATGTATTATCTTTCGCTTTACGGCTACGGCGAAGAACAGCCTCAATTCGGGCAAGCAACTCACGGGGTGAAAAGGGTTTTGCTATGTAATCATCCGCCCCTGTTTTCAAGCCCTGAAGCAGATTTTCCTCTGTCGTTTTTGCGGTAAGCATGATCACCGGGATATTCTCAGCATACTCTTCTCGCTTCATTCTGCGCAGAATTTCTATGCCACTCATGCTCGGTAACATCCAGTCCAGCAGCATAAGATCAGGTTTTTGATGGTACATCGCCTCAAATGCTTGCGGGCCAGACTCCGCCTCTATCACATCATAGTTACTCATCGAAAGCGCTGTGGCAATCATTGCACGAATAGCGGGCTCATCTTCGACAATAAGAATCAAGGGTTGCTGCACCATTTTTACGCTCTTTGTAGTAGGTCACTCACAACCCTAGTAGGTCATTCACAAGCCGTGGGTCGAATATTTCCAATTTTATGCGCCACCACTAACCAATAGTACTCCACATGGTCTGTCAATGGGTCGACAATGGAGTGTCTGCTATCTTGAATATACCCTTTCCCCAATAGGCTCTACAAGGCATGGGATATCAATTCCCACGTGTCTTGATACCGATGCACGTAGTGATACGGGTGGTGATACGTGATACGGGTAGTTACAATCCAGCAATAGTTACATTTTACATTTGGTATTACGAAGCCGATGAGGCATCCTTAAGAATTGGACAAGGTCTGCACAACACCGCTATCAGACCCGAAAAAATCGTAAAGAGACCGGGATTATCTCCCAATTGTAACAGTCAAAAAGGCGATGGAAATGAGTCTACCCTACTGTCAACAACGTCCTAATCAGCTTCTGTCAAAGGCCTAAGTATGTGTTATTTCACTGAAAGATACGGACCCTGGGTGGTGATTGCCGGCGCCAGCCAAGGTATTGGCGAGCAGTTTTCGCATCAGTTGGCGGCCAAAGGCCTGAACATCATGATGATTGCTCGTGGCAAAGAGGCACTGGATAAGGTGGCTTCGGATATTCGCCAGCAATATCCCGTTGAGGTGCTTACCGCATCCTTAGATTTGGCTGATCCGCAATTAAGTGCAAAGCTAAATGCCTTTGTTGGGGAAAGAGAAGTTGGATTGATGGTGTATAACGCCATTTATTCACATATTGGCGAATTCTTTGCTGATGACCTGGATTCGAAAAAACTTTGCCTGGATGTTAACTGCAAAGGCCCACTCACCTTTTTGCAGGCGCTGGTTCCACCCATGCAGAATCGAAAACGCGGTGGCGTTATTCTAATGTCATCGATGTCAGGGTTTCAGGGATCTGCTATGGTGACCACCTATGCGGCAAGCAAAGCGTTTAATACCGTGTTAGCCGAGGGCCTGTGGGAAGAATTACGTCATTACGGTGTCGATGTGTTGGCCTGTGTGGCAGGTGCCACTCGCACCCCCAATTTCAATCGGCAAACACCTGCGGATAAAGCCGGATCGGCGTTTCCGATGGAACCGGCAGCGGTGGTTTCCGAAGCGCTTATTGCACTGGAAAAGGGACAAGGACCCACCCGTATTACAGGTCGTATGAACCGCTTTGTGAACGTCCTGTTCAGCCGAATTCTGAGCCGAAAACAAGCCGTTTGCTTTATCAGCAGAGCCACACGAAGGCTCTACGCGAATTAAGGAACGGGGTAAAAATGAAAATTATCTATGTTTTGTGGCCGGAGATAAACTATTCGCCAACACAACGTCGAGAGGTTCTATTAGACAACTGTGCGCCTGCCATTTTGCAGATCGGTGTTAACACGCTAACAATGAACATTGATGATGAACATTCCCAGGTAAAATCGCCAGCGCCCAAGTTTTATCGGGGAGCACCCATCGTGGCGACCGCTTCAGTAACATTTGCTGATGCGCTTGAAAAACAAAAAGAAATATCTCAACTATTCATCAGTGCCGGTTTTAAGGTTGGTGCCTATGAGGTGGATGTATCTGTTTACAAAGACTATGGCGATAACATTCACTTTAGAAAACGTGACTGGGTTGATGGAGAGCGTACGCCATCAGCCGTTTTAGCCGTTACTTTACTAAGCCGCCCCAAAAAATATGTCCACGCAGAATGGATGCGCCGCTGGCACGGCAAAATGTCACCGGGCTCAGAAGCGATTCAACCGCGAGCGCGTTATGTCAGAAATGTTGTGCTATCGATTGCTGAGAACAGCCCCGTTTTTGACGGCATTGTTGAAGAAGCCTGGCCATCGGCTGAGCATATTCGTGACCCCTACAAATTCTACCTGGCTAAGAACAGCCTGCAGTTAATCTGGCATATGATAAAGATGGTACGGCTGGTCACCCAGTTCCATCAACTCCATAAAATTCGCACAGTCACTATGAGTGAGTACTTTCTGAAAACAGATTTTGACAAGGTTGCTGCTGATAATATGACTTAGGTTTGAGATCAGGTTTAGCGCGTTTATTAATTGGGCTCGCAATTTTTGCCCATTTCTTTATTTTCAGGATGATTTGTCTTTAGGCCGTATCGCTATATTTATATATTGCTTCCGCATTTTACTTTTTGCGATACCGTAGCCTATTTTTCGCTTTTGTAAATTGGAGACGGTGCTCCCGTTTTGGTTGGAATTCAGCTCACTAAAACCAATCAAAAAAACGGGCTTTTCTACTGCCTTGTTAGGCGACAATCTCGAAAGGACAGAAACAATGGAAACACCTTCTCCCATCAATACATTTTGGTTCGGCTCATCCGCGAGCGATACCCAAGTGGTAAAGGAAAAATCAGCACTGTGGTGGTCAAAAGACCAGCGCATTGATCAGGAAATAAAGGAACAGTTTGAGTCGTATCTTTTATTAGCCGAAAGGGGAAAGCTGGAATCCTGGGAAGCGACTCCTGAGGGGCTGCTTGCCCTCATCCTTCTTACAGACCAATTTTCACGAAATATCTATCGGGGCACGTCTCAGTCTTTCAGTTATGACCCCATTGCGCGAAAATTATGTTCCTTGGGATTTGAACAAGGTACGCCTGCTCGACTTCGCCCAATTGAGCGGGTGTTTTTCTATCTTCCGCTGGAGCATTCAGAATCGATACAAGATCAGGAGAAATCGGTCAAAGCATTTCAGCATCTGCTGAGTGAAGTCTCTGAAGAACACAGGAGTATATTCCAGGGGTATGTTGACTTTGCTATCAGGCACTATGATATTGTTGCCCGGTTTGGTCGTTTTCCGCATAGAAATATAATCTTGGGTCGCGAGTCAACAGCTGAAGAGATTGCATTTCTCAAGGAGCCAGGTTCGTCATTCTAATGCGCATTCAAGCTGAGCTTTAGACGTTAGCTGTCAGGATCTATCTCAGCAAAAAAAATTATCATTTTCTGCGGGTTAGTATGCTGATCATTCTTTTTTACAAATGAGGTCAAAGACAATCCTTCTGGAAAGGAATAGCTAAACAATGGCGTAATCGCAGGGTGAGGAATGCTAAGGGCCACGTCCTATGCTTGAGGCGGCCTGTCTTATCCGATTTTTCTACCGCAAAATCGTTATTAGCCACTAATCCATCCAATATTCCCACTGACAGGCATGATCCGCGCTTTGTCTATGCGGCGGCAAACTCACAGGTCTGCATCGAATGGATTCGTTGACCATCTCACCAGACAAGCGCATTGCAACAACACATAGAACGCAGCTGTTTTCCAGTCTCTCTCTATTTAGCTCTTTGAATTGATCATGCGCCGGGCAGCGTCGATGATTGATCATGCCGTGTTTTGGATTGATAAGCTGAAATTCAGCGTCCACCAATCCCACTTCGCCCGGCGCCATTTGAAAGCCGCGCAATAGCGTTTCAACATCCCCATACTCTGCACCTGCAGCAATAAGGCCATATCGAAGATCTTCTTCCGCACCACCGCGATCGACCCACACTTCTGTTTCCAGCTTCAGTGCTGTACGCTGATCATAATGCTGCGTTATGGTTTCCACCCAGCGGCTTGTTTGCATGACGTAAGTGAGTGTTGATAAATTCCATAGCAGTGCTAAAGACTCCGCCGACAGCTTTTCCAAATCCAACTGTTCGTCCAGTGTGTCTGGTAAGAGGCTGGAATCATAGCTGGCGAACGTCAACATGGCCTGCATCTCTGGCTCAGGCATCACCAACCAAAGAAAATTCAGCTCTTCATAAAATATTTTACTGAGATCATGATTGTGCAAAACCAAATTGGGGTAGACTTGCTCAGTCAGTTCTTTTGTCACTGCATCACCAAAATAATTGTTTGCAGCCGCCTGCCACAGCTGAAAAAAATGTCGATGGGCCACAAGGGCGGTATGGATCTGCTCGATCAACTTTGCTTGGCTAAGCTTTGTGTAGTCGATAGTCGATTGAAACGCTTTGCTCTCGATTGAATCTGCTGTTGCGCTATGCTCTGTCATTACTATTCCCCGTATTTTCTCAATATTACCTGAATCCGTGATCATCATAGGTACTTTGATCATGCGACGGATGCCATTACTATAGGCTGTGTACTTTCTTCTGAAAACTCGCATTACAGAACGGAGTTGAGGGCATGGCACGCCAGCATCCTATTGAATAGTTTAGATATTATTTCAGGTGGAGCACTAAGGCGAGCAGTACTCGCATTTTGGCAATTATGACTAAGCAGATATTTATGACAAAAGAGAAACCGGAACAACCTCGCAAACAACCCAGGCAACGTCGATCAAAAATACTGTTTGCCAGTATTTTGCAAGCAGGTGCGGATATTTTGGCTGAGCCGGACACCGAATTAACCATAGAGTTGCTTTGTGAGCGAGTGGGCATTAGCGCAGGCTCTCTTTATCAGTACTTCCCAAGCAAGGAAGCGGTTCTGTCGGAAATATTCAAAAAAGTGATAGAGGATGAATGGCAACTTTTGCAACAGCGCTTTGACGAAGCCATGCAAATGGATTTTGAAACTGGCATACAACACCACGCCAAAGCCGGCCTCAGGTTTGTGAGACGCATCTATGACCTGGAACCCAATTTTTATCGTAAATACGGTGGTAACTATATCCCTTACGCGTCTCACGAATCAAGCCAGGAAAATATCGACAATATTGAGCAGTGGAGCAAGCAGGCAGAAGAGCAGGTCGTGCATCTTTTTAAAAAACATCCAAAAGCTGCCAATCTATCAGCTCAAGAAATTGATCAACTCGCGTTTGTTTATGGGCGAGGATCAGTGTCTGTATTACGGGCGATTGTTGAGGAAAGGCCAGAGTATATTCATGACGATGTGTTTATGGAGAGATTAACCCGAGTTTTTTCATTAGACGCCATGTTTGATTAGGGGGTGTAAATCGACATCAGAATTCGATATTACGGACATTTCAGTTTTTCTGAAAAACAAGATCCCATACGCCGTGCCCAAGACGCTCTCCGCGTCGTTCGAACTTGGTCACCGGTCGCCACGACGGTCTGGGCACATACGTTTGATCCGATGAACAATTGTTAAGGCTATCCGTTGACTGCAGTATTGAAAGGATTTGCTCGGCATAATGAGACCAGTCCGTAGCAATATGAATAACCCCTTCTTGCTTTAGCTTACGACACAACAGCTCAACAAAATCCATTTGTATGAGTCGGCGCTTATGGTGTCTTGTTTTATGCCAGGGATCGGGAAAATAAATCTGCACCCTACTCAGGCTCTCATCACGCACGCAATGCTTTAATACGTCAACGGCATCGTGCTCCATCACCCGGATATTACTGATTTCCTGCTGCACCAGCATATGCATTAATTTGCCGATCCCAGGACGATGAACCTCAACACCAATAAAATCTTTGTCCGGCTCATCTACCGCCATCTGTAGCAAAGACTGGCCCATACCAAAACCAATCTCCAATACCAGCGGTGCTGAACGACCGAACAGGGCATTCGTATCAATAGGATTTGACTGAAATTCAATACCGCAACGCAACCAGTGCGTAGCGTAGGCGGTTTTTTGGCTCGCTGTCATGCGCCCGCAACGACGCACAAAGCTTTTTATCTGACGGTCCGCTTGATCGCTGCTATGACTGTTCATGTGTTTAATTGCTTAGATGACTCTTGCTCGGTGGATCAATTACTCAGCGCATTTTCCAGGCTGCAATAAACAGACAGGCCCAACCGGCTAAGCCATGAGCACCGAAAGCGCCTAATGAAACTGCTAGAAAACCGCTAATGGCAGATAAGAGTAGAAATATTTTCATGACTGGCTGTGGTGTGTCGATGAGGTAATAAAAAGCCGCTAACACGAGCGGCTTTGATTCGGCTGTTTTACTCTACCTCAGGCCTCCATATAGCCTCGTACTTTTTTCATGGCATTTTTTTCCACCTGGCGAACACGTTCTGCAGAAATACCGTATTTTGCCGCCAAGTCATGCAAAGTGGCTTTTTCTTCATTAAGCCAGCGTTGCTGCAAAATATCAATACTGCGCTCGTCCAGCTTGGTTAAGGCTTGATGCAGGCTCTGAGCTGTTGACTCCTGCCAATCCGAATCTTCCAGCAGCTGAGCCGGATCAAGACTGTGATCCTCAAGGTAGTTGACAGGTGCCTGAAAAGCCTTGTCATCGTCATCGTCCAATGCGGCATCAAAAGCCATATCATGCGCTGCCAGGCGGCCTTCCATCCGACGAACTTCCTTGATATCAACACCAAGGTCTTCAGCCACCGCCTGAGCCTCTGTGTTGTTCAACCAGGCCAGGCGTTTCTTCGCACCGCGTAAGTTAAAAAACAATTTCCGCTGCGCCTTGGTCGTTGCTACTTTGACAATACGCCAATTGCGCAGAATGTATTCATGAATTTCCGCTTTGATCCAATGCACGGCGAAAGAAACCAGCCGTACGCCTTTTTCCGGATTAAACCGTTTTACCGCCTTCATCAATCCAACATTTCCTTCCTGGATCAAATCCCCCTGTGGCAGACCATAACCGGAATAGGATCTGGCGATATGGACCACAAAGCGCAAGTGTGCAAACACCAGCTGGCGTGCCGCTTCCAAATTCTCCCGATAATATAGCTCTTCGGCCAACTCCCGCTCCTGATCGGCGGACAACATTGAAATGCCGTTCACCGCCTGCATATACGCATTCAGGTTAGCACCAGGTGCCTGTATATTAACGGGTATCAACGCAGTACTCATTTTTCTCCATCTCCAATTTCTTTCACCGCCAGTTTAGCACTCTTTGAATTAGAGTGCTAACTGCGAAAAAGTTCCTATTTGCGCGCAAACCCTGGGGTTAAATTGCAATCGGTTAAGGGAGGAAGAGGTGTGATGAAGTGGCATTTATCACTGTGGCTCTATCGCATCAAGATGTCGATTAACCGCCAGCCCGGCTCCAAGCAAGCCAAGTATCGCACCGGTAATCCAGAGGCCCAGGGTATCGACAATACCGGGGCCTCGAAGTGCAAATTGACTATCATACAATCCTGCCAGCTCAGCTACCGGAGCACTCAGCCAGAAAAGGCTCAGTAGAATAATGAGCCAGGCGGTTATTGCACCGCCCAAACCAAACCACATACCGGTGTACAGAAATGGTCGCCGTACAAAGGCATCAGTACCCCCAACCAGTTTTATCACCAGGATTTCATCCCGCCGATTTTCAATCGCCAGGCGGATGGTATTGCCGATCACCAAGAGAACGCCCAATGCCAACAAACTGGCAAGCGCCATGACCATGTGCCTGCCGAGGCGCATCATGGCGTACAAACGTTGCACCCATTCAAGATCCAATTGGGCCAGCTCCACGTCGGGCATTTTTCGCAAATCCTGCAGCAGCTGCTCTGTGATATCGGCTGTGGCATCACTGTCCTGAGGTCGAACAATAACCAAAGCAGGCAAGGGATTTTCATCCAGATTACCCAGCACTTCGGCAAAACCTGACAGGGATTGAAATTCCTCCAGCGCTTCTCGACGTGATACGTATTGCGCGCTTTGCACATCCGCACGCAAAGCCAGCTTCTTTGTCAACTGACGACCTTCGGCCTCTGTCACTTCAAAGCGCAAAAAAAGCGATATTTGCGCCGCACCATCCCAACCGCGACTCAGCATTTCTACATTGCCCAAGGCCACATATAGACCCATGGGCAAAGCCAAGGCGATACCGATCACTAGCCAGGTCATCATGCTTGCCATGGGCGTCATCAATAAGCGCTGTAAACTTTCGCCCGCCACCTGGCGGTTATGCATCAGCCATGAACGCAAACGCCCCAACAGCGTGGTCTTGCTTTGGCTGGCGCCCTGTTGCTCACGCCTTGTAGTGTGACGCTCACCGGCGCTTTGTTTAGGACGGCGTATCTCCACCATTTAGCGCATCGCCTCAATCAATTGCCCATCTCTCAGCGTCAACATGCGATGCTGGAGACGGGCAATCAGTGATAAATCATGGCTGGCCAGCAGGACGGTGACTCCGACCTGATTGAATTGCTCAAACAACTGCATGATTTCGGTCGACAGCTGTGGATCCAGATTGCCGGTGGGTTCATCCGCCAGCAAAATGGAGGGTTTATTCACTACCGCTCGTGCAATTCCCACACGCTGCTGCTGACCACCCGACAGGGTAATGGGATTATGTTTTTCCTTTTCCAGCAACCCTACTTTATCCAGCGCCGCACGCACACGACGGCCAATTTCCCGTGGTTGATGTCCAGCAATAACCAAGGGCAGGGCGACATTATCAAAAACGGAGCGATCAAATAATAACTGGTGGTTTTGAAACACGACACCGACTTGCCGGCGATGGTAGGCAATTTCTCTGCGTGCTATGGATTTAAGATTTCGGCCATTCACAATAACCTGGCCGTTGGTCGGCCTTTCCATCAGCATAATCAATTTGAGTAGCGTACTTTTACCCGCACCACTATGCCCGGTTAAAAAAGCCATCTCATTTTTATTGATTGTTAAGCTGACCCGCTTGAGCGCTTCGTGGCCAGTGTCATAACGCATGCTGACATTATCAAACTGGATCATGGGCGCTAACCGGCATCCTGATCAAAAAGAGCTGAAATAAATTCGTGGGCATGGAAAGGTCTCAGGTCATCGATCTGCTCGCCCACACCGATATAGCGAATCGGCAAACCCAGTTGTTTGCCCACAGCGAATATCATGCCCCCTTTGGCCGTGCCATCCAGTTTGGTTAAGGTAATACCGGTCACGCCCACCACCTCTTGAAAACTCTTGGCCTGGGTTAGGGCATTTTGACCGGTACCGGCATCAAGCACTAACATCACCTCATGGGGCGCTGTGTCATCCAGTTTCGTCATGACACGCACGACTTTTTTTAGCTCTTCCATTAAGTTGTCTTTGTTATGCAATCGTCCCGCGGTATCCGCAATCAACACATCAATTTGACGTGATTGTGCCGCTTGAATCGCATCAAAAATAACCGACGCACTATCAGCACCCGAATGTTGGGCAATGACCGGCACATTATTCCGCTCCCCCCAAACCTGCAATTGTTCGACTGCGGCCGCACGAAAGGTATCGCCAGCGGCCAACATGACGGATCGGCCTTCGGCTTGGAAGCGCTTGGCCAGTTTACCGATCGTGGTCGTTTTACCCACACCGTTAACTCCCACCATAAGAATAACAAAGGGTTGTTTTTTTTGATCGATAACCAGTGGGACTTCACTGGGCTTTAGCAGATTTTCCAACTCCTTTTGCAGCGCCTTGTAGAGTGAGCGTGCATCATCAAGTTCATTTCGACCAATTTTTGCTGTCAGATGGCCGACAATCTCTTGTGTCGCTTCAATACCAATATCGGAAACCAGCAACTGAGTTTCAATTTCCTCCAGCAAATCATCGTCTATTTCTTTCTTGCCCAGGAACAGATAACCTAATCCATCGGTAAAGGTGCTACTGGTGCGACTCAAACCCTTTTTAAGCCTGCCAAAAAGGCCGGATTGGCCATCGCGCTCTGACTCTTTAGCCGCTGCCTTTTCAGCCGCCTTTGCCCGCTGAGCCTCCTCCTTTTCCTGTTTAGCCGCTATCTCGGCAGCCTCTTTCGCCGCTTTTTCTGCTTCTTTGGCTTGCTCAGCCAAGCGCTTAGCCTCTGCTTTTTCAGCGGCTAGCGCCTTTTGGGCCGCCTCTTTTGCCTGCTTATTTGCCTGCTTAGCCGCTTCCTTTTCCAGTTTAGATTGCTCACGCGCCTCGCGGCGTCGGGCAAAAAAACCTTTGTCTTCCTTTGAGGAGGTTTCCCGATCGCTACCCTTTAATTCGTTTTCAGTCTTGTCGGCAGTCATTACTCGCATCAACCGTTAAAATAAAACCATCAAAATCATCGCAACCACTTAAATAGCAGCGCGCCGTATCCTATCATTACTGGACTGACAAAGCAGTTGATAAGTAAACCAAGCCATCCCGAACCGAATCGTAATAACCCTATGAAACCCAAACAGGCACCACAAGCCACACGGTCAAAGCACAGAGAGAAAACCGCGCAAGTGCGCATTATCGGTGGACAATGGCGAGGGCGAAAATTGGAATTCCCCACTGTCCAGGATCTGCGACCTACCGGTGACCGAATTAGGGAAACCTTGTTTAACTGGCTTGGCGCCGATCTACCCGGCGCCAGATGTCTGGATCTGTTTGCCGGTAGCGGCGCTCTGGGTATAGAGGCATTGTCCCGTGGCGCCAGCGCAGTCTACTTTATCGACAGCTCCCCTCAAGTGACAAAACAATTGTCAAACAACCTGAACACACTGGGGCATAAGCAGAGTCAAGTGGTGCAGGCTAACAGTCTTGAGTGGTTAACAAAAGCACAATCGCAGTGCTTTGATCTGATATTTGTTGATCCGCCATTTAGCTTGAACCTGACCGGAGAATGTCTGCATCTTTTATCTGAGAGCAATCTGCTTAAAGACCCTGCACTGGTATATTTCGAAATGGCACGAGACCAGACAGCACTACAGTTACCCGCAAATAACTGGCAAATCTATCGTCACAAAGAAACCGGGCAGGTTCAATACGGTCTGATTAAAGTCGATCCGGCGTGATTTGAACCACCCGCTCAAATCCGCTACCATGCGCCAGCGCTTCAAGGCAGAAGATTCTATGAAAACCATTATTTACCCCGGCACCTTCGACCCCATCACTCATGGCCACACAAATCTGGTGGAGAGAGCGGCGGTATTGTTCGATAAGGTCATTGTTGCGATTGCGCATAGCAAAACCAAAACACCGCTATTCACGTTTGAAGAGCGCGTCGAACTGGCCGAGCAGGCCCTGCAGCATATTAACAATAAGGAAGTGTGTGGTTTCAGAGGGTTGATTGTCGATTTGGCTCATCAGCATCAGGCAATTGCAGTATTACGGGGTGTACGCAGCATGACAGATTTTGATTATGAGCTGCAAATGGCCGGTATGAACAGCGCCATGTATCCGGATTTTGAAACCGTCTTTTTAACGCCGGCAAATAATCTGGCCTTTATCTCCTCAACGCTTGTCAGAGAAATCGCCGCCATGCACGGTGATGTTGCCCAGTTTGTTCATCCATCGGTAAACGAAGCTCTCTGCAAACGTTTCTCTAAGAAGTAATTCTGCGGCCCTAATATCATGGCTTTAATCATCACTGAAGACTGTATTAACTGCGATGTTTGCGAGCCAGAGTGTCCCAATGATGCTATTTCAGAGGGCGACGACATCTATGTTATCGATCCGGACAAATGCACGGAATGTGTTGGACACTTTGATAAGCCACAATGCCAACAAGTGTGCCCGATCAACTGCATTCCCTTAGATCAGAAACACCTGGAAACAAAAGAACAATTGTGGAAAAAGTACCATCAACTAACCGGCAAATAATCGTTTTGTTCGGACGTGCTTTCTATTCGGTGCTCACACTGATCGCATTGGGTTTGACCTGTATCAACAACAGTATTGCAGCCAATCCCGACTGGCATCCTGAGGCGGCCAGTGCAATCAGCTCAACCAAAACCGGTCGTGCCAATCATTTTATGGCCGTTACTGCTCATCCTGCCGCCAGCGATGCGGCATTGGCCATTTTGAATCAGGGCGGTTCCGCCATTGACGCCGCTATCGCGGCCCAAATGGTACTGGGATTGGTTGAGCCTCAGTCCTCAGGTATTGGCGGCGGCGCGTTCCTGCTGTATTGGAATGCAGAACAGAAACAGCTATTGAGCTACGACGGCCGTGAAACGGCCCCGCTCGGAGCTGATGAGTCATTGTTTCTGAATAAACAAGGGGATAAGCAAGAGACAGCCATGCCCTTTCTCGATGCGATTGTTGGTGGTCGCTCTGTTGGCACGCCCGGCATTATTAAGATGCTGGCACTGGCCCATCAACAGCAGGGTATACTGCCTTGGCGGCAACTCTTTCAAGCCGCCATTTCTCTGTCTAAAAATGGCTTTTCAATTTCAGAACGCTTGCATCGCCAGTTGCAATGGCTGAACTCGCTGGACAAATCCATCGCCGACTCCCGGTTTAAACAGCATTTTTATACCAAGGAAGGCAGCCCCCTGCCCGTAGGCACTCTTTTGCGTAATAGTGATTACGCCAATACCCTGGGCCTGATCGCAAACAAGGGAGTCGATGGATTTTACCAAGGTGAACTCGCCACAAAAATTATCGCTGCTGTACAACATCACCCCGATAATCCGGGTACTTTAGGCCTGAAGGATTTGCAGGACTACCAGGCATTGTTACGAGATCCACTGTGCGGTCAGTTCTATCGCTATACCGTCTGTGGGGCGCCACCGCCCTCTTCTGGCGCCAGCACTATTTTGGCCATATTGAACATGCTGGAACACAAGGACATCCACACCTACCCAGCCCACTCAGCAGATTTTATTCATTTGTTTGCTGAAACATCTAAACTGGCCTTTGCCGATCGCAATACGTATATTGCCGATCCCGATTATGTTGATATCCCATTGACGAATTTGCTGGATCAGCAATATTTGCAGCATAGAGCAGCGCTCATTAATCAAAACACAAGCCTGGGAAAAGCGACAGCGGGTCGATTCGATTTACAGCAAAGCTTTATTAAAAGCATTTCTGCGGAGTTACCATCCACCAGCCATTTATCCATTGTTGATGCCAAAGGCAATATTGTCAGTATGACCAGCAGTATTGAAATGGCTTTTGGCTCACGCCAGATGGTTGGAGGATTTTTATTAAACAACCAGCTTACAGACTTCTCCTTTGCAGCGACCGATAAACAGGGAAACAAAGTCGCTAATCGGGTGGGGGCTGGAAAACGGCCCCGCAGCTCCATGTCTCCCCTCATTGTTTTTCGTGAAAAAATGCAACCCCATCTGGTAATCGGTTCACCCGGAGGTGCGCGCATCATCGATTATGTCGCCAGAGTATTGGTAGAGGTATTGGCACTCAAGCAACCTCTTGATCAGGCTGTTTCCGCTGCCCACATCGTCGACTTAAACCACGGGCTGGAATTGGAACAAGACCGTATCGCCACGCACATTCTCGATAATTTGGAAAAGCGGGGTCATAGCATCAAGCAAAAAGCACTTAGCAGCGGCATTCACGCCATTGAATTTGACCGATACGGTAACCTATGGGGTGTTGCTGACCCTCGCAGAGAAGGCGCGGTGGCGGGTAAATAAACATTAGATTGAGTTACTGGGGAATAAAATCAGAATAAAGGAAAACCGCCCTTTCGAGCGGCTTAACAGGTGATGTGGTTGATTAATTCGTAGCGGCCATCTCAGCATCGTCAACCAAGACATGTTTTTTACGACCCACTTTAGTGCAGCCAAGGCATCGAACAAAAGTGCTGGCTGCCGGGCGGATGACCAGGGTTTCTGCCGCTTCCCTGGAATTGCCACCTGCCAGAGTAAAAGGCAGGCTGACAACATAGGCAGTACTACCAACTGCGGTAATCGCCAAAAGAAAAGGCCTGGCAATTAGCAGATCCCCAATCATTGCCATGGCCGATGGCTTTTCTTCCACCGCTTGAGCAAAACTCAAATTCGGTAAACTAAGCAAAAAGGTCATTGCAAGGACATATACAACTTTTGAGACAGTGCTCTTCATTCTTTTTCTCCATTGGGGCCTCAATGAAATTGACTGGCCACGACTTTGAACCCAGACATTACACAGTGTTACAGCAATCGGTAATGCCTATCAAATATGCTAATAAGCTTAGCCTCAAATTTGGAAAGTTTCAGAAAATATTATCAATATCAGTTACTTTTTTCACATATTTGTGAAGTTACCGTAATTTCTGGCAGCCTTATCATGACACGGGACTGACAATTTTGGCAGTCTCTGGCAAAAACACGCGCCAATCCTGATGCCTCACAAGGCGGCAATTCGAGCTATGTTTTGTAATGAGGTTTTGTGCTAATGGATGCGCAGATTTCCCTGACTTTCATTAATGAGTGATTATACAATCGATTACAATGCCATTCCGACCACACTACAGGAAACTGAAATATGCTATTAGGGGTTGATACAGGCGGTACGTTTACCGATTTTGTTTTACTCAAAAACGGTGAAATATCTACCCATAAGGTCCTTTCCTGTCCTAGCGCGCCAGAAAAAGCTATTTTGCAAGGTATCGAAGCCATGGGATTGACCCGAGCGGTCAGTCACGGTGAGCTCGTTATCATACACGGCAGTACAGTGGCGACTAATGCCGCGCTGGAAGGCAAGGGGGTACGAACTGTCTATATCACCAACCGGGGGTTTGAAGACACATTGCAGATCGGTCGCCAAACACGCCGGGAACTGTATCAACTAACTCCTACTGCCTTAGAACCACCCGTACCACCAATACTTTGCCTTGGCACCGGTGGTCGCCTCAGCGCTGAGGGAGAGACGATTGAACCACTGACACCGCAGGATCTTGAGCAGCTGCAAAGCCAGCTGAAAGCACTGCAACCCGAAGCCGTTGCCATCAACCTGCTATTTTCCTTTTTGGATGACCGTTTTGAAAAAGCGATTGAGGCTATAGTGGCTGAGACTGTTTTTTGCTCTCGATCATCGTTTGTATTACCCGAATACAAAGAATATGAAAGAGGTATCGCAACCTGGCTCAATGCCTGGCTAGGCCCAGTGGTCTATGGCTACTTGAACAATTTGCAAAACCAGGTCAGCCCCTCACCACTGACCTTGATGCAATCCTCTGGTGGCACCATTGCCGCTGACCAAGCGGCACATCGCGCCATCAACCTTTTATTATCTGGACCTGCCGGCGGTCTCGCCGGAGCTCTCTATATAGGCGATATTACAGATAGTAAGCGCCTGCTTACATTTGATATGGGAGGCACTTCCACTGACGTTGCACTTTTGGACGGTAAAATCACGTTGACCAACGAGGGACGGATCGCCAATTATCCTGTTGCCGTACCCATGGTCAATATGCACACCATCGGCGCTGGAGGCGGCTCCATCGCTTATTTGGATGAAGGCAATGTACTGCGCGTTGGTCCCAGCTCAGCCGGAGCGGACCCCGGTCCCGCCTGTTACGGTGGCGGTGGGCAGCACCCCACCGTCACCGATGCCAATGTAATTCTGGGCAGACTACAGCCAGACAATTTTCTTGGCGGTAGCATGTCGCTGGATTTGATGGCCGCTCGCCAGGCTATGGCTGAAATTGCACACCCTTTGTCGCTCAGCATCGAAGAAGCCGCTCTGGGCATTATCACGATCGCCAATGAACATATGGCGCGTGCACTGCGCGTCATATCAGTACAACGTGGCTATGATCCCGCCGATTTTGTTCTCTGCTGCTTTGGTGGAGCCGGTGGTTTACATTTGTGTGCACTCGCCAAAGAACTCGGCATGAATAAAGCCATTGTGCCGCTGAATGCGGGCGTATTATCGGCATTTGGCATGCTGGTGGCGCCGCGAGAACGCCAACTGTCCCGCAGCAAACCCGGATTACTGACACAACCTACTGAAAAACTGATTGAAAAAGAAATTGCCACACTACGCGACCAGGGCATCAAGCAATTACAGGCAGAAGGTATCGATCAACAAGCCGTTGCCTGTCAACCCAGCCTGGATTTACGTTACCAGGGACAATCCTACACGCTCAATATTCTGTGGGAAAACTGTCAGCAAGCGAGTAGCGAATTTCACCGCCAGCATGAAAGACATCATGGCCATCGACTCAACTTCCCGATTGAATTGGTCAATGTGCGTGTTGCGCTAACCGCCAGCTCGCATCACATCGAATTACCAGGGGCCGTTACAGAAAACAAACCGGTCAGGCATCTTCCTATGTATGGAATTGACGGTCCTGTTACACAGATCCCACGCAATGCCATGCCTGTACACAAGATATACACCGGCCCACTACTGATTACCGAGGAGAATGCCACAACATTTGTTGCTTTAGACTGGCAGGTACACAGAGACGACCGAGGCAATCTTATACTCGATATGCAATCAGACAAAGACTAGCGAGGCCCAAGAGACAAGCACAAAAAAACCCGGTATCAGCCGGGTTTCTTCTATTACACGTAACCTGACACAAAACGGTTCAACGAATCAGGATGTTTTGCGTACTCCTGGTCGAGGAACGAAATGAGTTGGTTTACTTGATTTTATATTCCTTATAAATCACATGCTTACGAACAACAGGATCAAACTTTTTGAATTCAAGTTTATCCGGTGTGTTTCGCTTATTCTTGTCAGTCGTATAGTAATGACCGGTACCAGCAGTGGATACCAATTTAATCTTGTCTCGCATTTTAAATACTCCTATTCAGTACCCGGGATCAGACCTTTTCACCACGGGCGCGAATATCACTTAGCACTTGCTCAATACCCAGCTTATCGACAATGCGCATGCCTTTGGCAGTTAAACGCAATTTAACAAAGCGCTTTTCTGATTCCACCCAAAATCGATGTGTGTGCAAATTAGGCAAAAACCGACGTCGAGTGCGATTTTTAGCGTGAGATACATTGTTTCCAGTAACCGGTCGCTTACCGGTAACCTGACATACTTTAGACATGGTAACTGCCTCTCCCTCATGGGGCTAAATCTTGTCTGAATTCTGTACAAATCGGGGCTTTATAGAGCCCTTATCAGCCGAGCGCGACTTTATACCAGAAGCCCCTGCCAATAGCAAGAAAATGTATAAGTTCCACCAATTCAAACGCCTTTATTATTTGCCTTGAACAAGCTCTTTAGCGTAATAAACCTCGCTCAGCAAAAGACACCACTTCGTTTCCACCAACAACGATATGATCCAACACCCGAATATCGACCATTAACAGCGCGTCACGCAAACGTTCCGTTATTCGCTTATCCGCCTGACTCGGCTCAGCCACACCAGAGGGATGATTATGAGCAAAAATAACCGCAGCCGCGTTATGCTTTAGACAACACTTTACAACTTCTCTGGGATGAACGGTGGCACCATCAATGGTGCCGTAAAACAATTCGTCACACGATAGCACCTGGTGCTGACTATTCAGAAAAAGACAAAGAAACACTTCCTGCTGATACCCCACCAAATGCGACTGCAGGTAACGCCGGGTGGCATCAGGACTACTCATGACATCCGTATGGTGCAAAACTTCGTCTAAATGACGCCGCGCCATTTCTAGTACGGCCTGCAATTGAACGTACTTCGCCTCTCCCATACCGCGCACACGGCAAAATTCCTGCTGACTTGCCTCAAACAAAGCACGCAAACCGCCAAACTCCAGCAATAAATCCCTGGCCAGATCAACAGCCGTTTTGCCCGACACACCCACGCGTAAAAAAATCGCCAGTAATTCAGCATCAGATAAAGCCTGCGGGCCGCGTTGAATCAGTTTTTCTCGTGGCCGCTCTGCAAGCGGCCAGTCTGTAATTGCCATAAAAACTCCTTTTTTTGATATTCTCTATCATCCATGACTTCGAAAACGGCTTTAGCAATGGTATCTTAGCAGCTGCTTCTCAGAAAAAGTATTCCATCGTGTCCTTATCGCGCCTGACCAATAAACGAATCCTACTCGGTGTTACCGGGGGAATAGCAGCCTATAAAGCAGCAGAAATCATCCGTCGACTGCAAGATGCGCAAGCAGAAGTACGTGTGGTGATGACTCGCTCCGCCACCGAGTTTATTACGCCCTTAACCCTACAGGCGCTCTCTGGAAATCCCGTTCATCTCGATTTGCTTGATACCGATGCTGAAGCGGCAATGGGGCATATTGAGCTGGCGAAATGGGCTGATGTGGTGCTGATTGCACCGGCCAGTGCCAATTTCATTGCACGCCTGGCAAATGGACATGCCAATGATCTGTTAACAACACTCTGCCTGGCTACTATTGCGTCAATTGCGGTTGCTCCAGCCATGAATCAAGCCATGTGGTTAAATAAGCAAACTCAGGAAAACTGCAAAAAATTACAAGAGCGCAAAACAGGTATTTTTGGACCCGGCAGTGGCACCCAAGCCTGTGGTGATGTCGGCCCGGGTCGCATGCTTGAACCCCTGGAACTCGTCAAACTAACTGCCAATATTTTCCCCAACGGTCTGCTTGACGGCATACGTCTGCTTATTACCGCCGGCCCCACTCGCGAAGCGATTGATCCAGTGCGCTATATTAGTAACCACAGCTCAGGCAAAATGGGATTTGCTCTGGCAAAAGCAGGAGTAGATGCCGGCGCTAAAACCACTCTGATCGCAGGTCCCGTAGAACTGCCAACACCTGCCAGGGTTGAACGAATTGATATTGTCAGCGCTGAGCAGATGCACGATGCAAGCCTTGAATTGAGTGCGCATTGTGACATTTTTATTGCCTCAGCAGCGGTTGCCGACTACCGCCCCGTCGCCGCTGCCCAACAGAAAATCAAAAAAAACAGTGAGTCACAGCTTATCGAGCTGGTTCGCAACCCGGATATCCTTGCTGACGTAGCAGCTCAAACCAGTAGGCCATTTTGTGTTGGGTTCGCCGCTGAAACACAGGATGTCATACACTACGCTCAAGATAAGCTACAACGCAAAAAACTGGATATGATTATCGCCAACGACGTTTCGGCAACAG
Organism: Gammaproteobacteria bacterium; assembly: GCA_003353945.1. GTDB lineage: Bacteria > Pseudomonadota > Gammaproteobacteria > Pseudomonadales > PIVM01 > PIVM01. The sequence goes on along the minus strand of PIVM01000048.1, from coordinate 3,908 downwards.
ATATCGGTTTTAACGCCGAGGATAACGCAGTCACCGTTATCTGGCCGGATGGCCAGGAGGCGATTGAAAAAACCAGCAAGCATCAACTGGCTAAACTTTTAATCAAAAAAATAGCCTTGTGCTACCAAAATGCAAATTCATGAACTATCCCTCTGTCGAAAGAAGCAATTTACGACTATAGTTTATTGCAAAAAACTGCATACCCATTATGACTAAACGGAATTCTAATAAACAAGCTGACAGCAATGGCAGCAAAATCAAATCAAGCAATCCGGTTCTCAGCGCCTCTTTGCTAACAATAGGTGTTGCCTGGCTAAGCCTGTTAATGACCAGCGCCTACCTTGGCCTTCTGCGGCAACCACTAAATGATCAGCAACAGATCACACAAATCAGCCAAGCACTCGCCGGTCAACAAAACGCCGCATTAACTGCGGCAATTGATCAGCACCAGGCTCAGCTAGGCGCCCTGGCGAAAAATCCCGAGTTGCAGAATTTATTGCTTATGCAAGACTTACCCAAACTGGAGCAAATACGTCAGCAGTACCAGTTTATCTATCCCAATATCACCAGCCTGCGCCTGATACCGCTTGGTCCACTGGGCATTGCCGGCTTGGGAAAAAACAATATCAGCCTACGCAATAACATCGAAGTCGACATGATAAGAAAGGCTTCACAGGGTGAGCATGTGCCCGTGGAACTTTATCAATATGACAATCAGTGGTTAATTAGTTTTGCGCAACCCGTCGTATCCAACGATAAAATCGTTGGTGCATCACTACTCACACTGAACCGACATTGGCTCGAAACCATTTTGAATCGCTTTGATACTAATTTGGGCCAAACTCAACTTCAGCTATCGGGAAACAGTCCACGCCAGATAGCGAAAACAGCTGGACAGGGCGTCAATACAAAAGCGTATACCTTGGATATGGCCTACAAGGGTTGGCAAATCGTCTTCACACCCAGCCAGCAAGTCATCCAGACTAACAGCCATAGCGCTCTGCCTGCCTGGATTGCCCTTGGTATCACAGCAATACTCATCAGTCTAACTGCCTTGTTTAATTACCGTCAGATCAACCAATCAATAAGACAGAATTTTGATCGCCTGATCAGTTACGCACAGGAATTGTCCACCAAAACCAAAACAAGCAACCCCGGTTTCTCGATGATGCGTTTCACAGAAGCTGCTGAGCATATGACTCAGTTGAGGCGCATGGATGGACCAGAATCAACATCCAAACCCAAAGTAGCCGCTCCGAAAAAAGACGTAAAAGCTCCTGAACTTGATCTGGATGAGACATTATTTGATGAAGAACTCCCCGATCTGGATGATATGACAAGCTTTGACGACGTCTTGGACCTAGACGACACGCTGGATGTTTCCGAGACGCAAGCGCCTGTTCTTAATGAACAGATATTTCGTGCTTACGACATTCGTGGAATCGCCGACGAAGATCTTGATGATCAGACCTGCTATCACTTAGGTCTTGCTATCGGTAGCGAGGCGACGGATCTGCGACAGACAGAAATTGTGATTGCCTGTGATGGCAGACAATCCAGCCCTTCTATCAAGGAAACATTTAAAAAAGGGCTGCTTGATGCCGGCATGGAAGTGATTGATATTGGCACTGTACCCACACCACTACTCTACTTTGCTACACACCAACTCAACACCCATACCGGCGTAATGGTTACCGGAAGCCACAATCCACCAGAATATAACGGCTTTAAAGTGGTCATCAATGATCAAACCTTGACCTATAACGCCATACAAGATCTAAAGCAACGCATCCAAACGCAAAATTATCATCGAGGCCAAGGCAGTCAGCGTGAAGAATCCATCATCAAAAGTTACATTGATACCATCATTGGTGATGTAGCGATCGCACAACCGTTAAAGGTTGTCATCGATTGCGGTAATGGCGTGGCAGGGATAGTCGCACCCGCATTAATTGAAGAGCTTGGCTGCGAGGTGGTCCCTCTGTACTGTGAGGTTGACGGCAACTTCCCCAATCATCATCCAGATCCAAGCAAAAGTGAAAATCTACAGGATTTAATTTCCGCAGTGCAAGAACATGACGCAGACATCGGGATCGCATTTGATGGTGATGCAGATCGCCTTGGTGTTGTATCAAGAAGCGGCAATATTATCATGTCAGACCGCCTGTTAATGCTATTTGCGCAGGATGTTGTGTCACGCAACCCCGGCACTGATGTCATTTTCGACGTGAAATCCACTCGTCATTTGAATACACTGATCAGCAGTTACGGTGGTCGCCCCATTATGTGGAAAAGCGGACATTCCTATATCAAAGAAAAAATGCAGGAAACCGGCGCACTGCTGGGCGGTGAATTCAGCGGGCACATTTTCTTTAAAGAGCGCTGGTATGGTTTTGATGATGGGATCTACAGCGCAGCACGCTTGATTGAAATTCTGAGCATGTCTGATCCCGACCTAGATAACCAGCTTAGCGTTTTCCCGACCAGCATCTGTACAGAAGAGCTACATATTGCTGTAAATGAAGAGGACAAGTTTTCAATCATGGAGCAACTAATCAAAAAAGCTCAATTTGATGATGCCAAACTCTCCGACCTTGATGGACTAAGAGTCGACTTTCCCGATGGCTGGGGACTGGTCAGAGCCTCAAACACAACACCTGTATTAACTTTGCGCTTTGAAGCCGAAACCGACGATGCACTAAAGGCCATTCAGCAGCGCTTCAAGGACTTGCTTCTGAGCACCGACGATTCACTTTCAATACCATTCTAGCAGGTCAATATTCATGTCATTATACCGTGATTCAGCAATTCAAATTGCCGACGTGCTCACGGAAGCACTCCCCTATATCCAACGCTTTGCCGGTAAAACCATTGTTGTAAAATACGGCGGCAATGCGATGACCGACCAGACGCTGAAGCTCAGTTTCGCCAAGGATATCGTATTAATGAAGGCGGTCGGTATCAATCCGGTAGTCGTACACGGTGGTGGCCCGCAAATTGGCGCACTGCTTGAAAAATTGAATATTGACAGCCACTTTGTCGACGGAATGAGAGTCACTGACAGCCAGACTATGGATGCCGTCGAAATGGTCTTAGGTGGATCAGTCAACAAAGAAATCGTCAATATGCTCAACCAAAATGGAGGCAAAGCGATAGGCATCACGGGCAAGGACGGCTACCTGATTAAAGCGCATAAAATGACAGTAAAACGCCGGTCGCCAGATATGCAAGTGCCAGAAATCATTGATATTGGCCACGTGGGTGAAGTTGAACGGATTAATACAGAAATCCTCGATATTCTTTTACAAAGCCACTTCATTCCCGTTATCGCACCCATTGGCGTAGATGACGCTGGCAACTCTTACAATATCAATGCGGACCTGGTAGCCGGTAAAATTGCTGAAGTGTTAGAGGCTGAAAAACTGATGCTGCTAACCAATGTTGCCGGATTGCTGGACAAGAACAATGAGATACTGACGGGTTTGAACACTCAGGCAGTCGATGAGCTGATGGCTGATGGCACCATTCACGGTGGTATGCTGCCAAAAATCCGTTGTGCTCTGGAAGCTGTCAAAACCGGCGTTGTCAGCTCACATATCATTGACGGCAGAGTACCCCATGCGGTTTTGTTGGAAATATTCACCGATGCAGGTGTTGGCACATTGATTACAAATCAATCATAATTTGTTGCTAGTGCAGCGTCTCATTGATTCTTCCCTCGTAATTGGCAATTCAAAGCGCTATAAATAGAGCTTATAATGAAGCCTTGTAGGGTTTTTGTTTCCAAGAATCTAGATGATATATAAACATATATTTGATTGCATCCTGCATACAAGACTTCAATAACGCAACCAGTAAAATGGTGAAACCCCTCTCCATTTTTTCACCACAGAGAACACAGAGAGCAC
>PIVM01000445.1 GCA_003353945.1 Gammaproteobacteria bacterium | reverse complement strand
TCATAGCAGAGGCTACCAACCCGAAAATCTCATTGCACGGGCGAAGCTAGCGAAAATGAGCCCACATCATGTGTTGTTTTGAGGGCATCGTCATGTGATGACGACAAAACGTCAGACGTGAGAGGCCTGTTGGCCGAAGAAAAAATCGGCGATGCCGGCTCGTAAAAGATACGGCCGGCGCGAGAAATAAAAAAACATCAGCTCTGAAAAATTGGATTTCACGCGTTGTTCCTCTAACTAACTTTGGTGCGGCAGATGAAGGCACCAGTGGTAGATCTGCCTGCAAGGATGTTCACGACTGCGTAGGGTTAGCATTGAACTAATCTCTCGTGAACATTCTTGCAGGCAAAATCATTCGGAAGGGGTTCGAAATGGCATGTCTCGTGAGGACAAAATTTGGCACTTTTTGTTCCCGAAATGCTTGGTTTGTACGTAAATTTATCACGCCATCTCAAAAACATTTTTACAACTTCACGCTCATAGCAGAGGCTACCAACCCGAAAATCTCATTGCACGGGCGAAGCTAGCGAAAATGAGCCCACATCATGTGTTGTTTTGAGGGCATCGTCATGTGATTGGCGGCCGTCTGATGCAATCAAACGCTCATAATACCTCTTAGCGACACCATGGTATGAAGGCGGTCGCCAAATCGACGTTTTATGCATCCGTATCTTGCTCATCGTACAATGGCATAATTTGACGCAAGATACGACGAAGACGATGAGGAATTGACCAGATCGTTTGCCGGCACATACAACAATCAACCGACCCTGACAATCACCAGCGCTCGAAAATATATCAGCTGATGATACTGCAACCTTTTGGTTGGATGAAATCGAGTGTTTGTCTAAAAATATTGATGAGTCTGCAGTTGTCGACGTTTTCGTGCCACCTCATCTGTTTAGGTTAGGTGATGTTCCCAGCCGCTTGTCGACTCTCTCTGCCCCCCTCCCACAAAAAACGTTATATTGGATGTGTGTGGAATGATTGATGTGCTTACAGCTGGTTGGAGAGGCATTGTTCGTCTTCATATCCGGAGCGAATGAGTAAAAAATGAGGGCAGTTTTGAGTCATTCCGCAGGGGGAATCTGTTCAGTTGATACCATGCGATATTGGTCGCCGTATGTACCAATACGGAGTCCGGGATGCGTCAATGATATCAAAGTGATGTATGGGCGGTTTGGGGGCGAAACGGGAAACGGTATGGCCGTCAAAAGTATCAGGCATTGGAAGGCTTCATGTTGGAGTTGTTTTCAGCAATGCTTACAAACAATATCATCTGAGGCCGCAAGTAGCCTTACTTTTCGTCCAAAGATCGCCCATATAATAGGGTGTGATATAGTATCGAGGATTGCATGCTGGTGGTTCGAATAGTGGCAGTGAAATAGTCATAAACAAATGGACTATGTTAACATCATGAGGTAGACAGAATCAATTTTGTAGTATCTTTTGAGCCACAAGATGTGTTGAAGATTCACAATTCCACATTAATTGTGCGCATGATAGTTTACCTATGTATGTTCTCTCGTGGTTTCTATAGCTCATTTATGTTTATACTCATCTGGGAACCGCTACGGCGAGAGCGGCGATACCCATGGTGGAGATGGGAATTTCTTGCCTTTCGCTAACAAACACGCGTTGAAGGGTGAGATTTTAGTCGACTAAGTCAAACAAAAACTAACGAAATGACGTCAGGAAGAAGTAAAATGAATTTTTTTCGGCGGCACGGCCGGCGCGCCCCTGCCGGCTCGATTACTCAGCTTCTGATGCCAACAGGCCTCTCACGAATCAGGCAGTGAGACAGACAGAAGGACCGATGCCGTTACCGCGACGATTCAAGGGAAGTCCTTGCTTGTACGTGGTGAAGCTCGTAGAATAGAGAATAAG
>PIVM01000444.1 GCA_003353945.1 Gammaproteobacteria bacterium | reverse complement strand
AACATAAGAGTGATATTATTTAATGGTGTTAACGAACTACTCAATATATGTATGTATACCTTATAAGGTGTACATACTCACAGACAAACATAATTAGGGATCTAGTTGTATATCCTACAATCCCCTCACAAAAGCAGTTATGGGTGTGAATCAGCCATAACTGTATGCAAAATGATATGACAACTACACGAATTAATGAAAAGGTTAGTTAGGGATGATAGTTTTTAAGGTTTAGTAAAGTACTTTGTCCTATAGCCACCAGTTACGTCCACGGCCATGTTGTAGAGCATTCTTGGCAATCTCTGTCTGTTGGGATATCAGATACTCAAAGACAATCCCTGGGAAGTCCTTCGTGATTTCCTCTAGATCTTTCCATGTGTCCCATGCTGCAGAAAACCCTAGCCAGTGTACCAAGACAGAGTAACGGCCATCTGATTTCATTCGTATGTCCTGAATGGAGTGCACTTCAAAATTTCCCTGCTGTTGATAAAGGATTTGTTTCTGAAGCTCCTCAGAAATCTCCATGTTAGAGTCTGCATACCATTCCATGCGTGATACATGGGTTTCAAACTTTGCTTTGGTGACGAGATGTTCTATGGTCCATACGTAGGGGTTCAATGAATTTAAGAGGCGGTAAGGTCCAGACCAAAGCAATCGAAGTTTCCTCCTGGAAGGCTTCTCAATTTCTGCTACTTTCACAAACATTCCTGGAGCAAAAGCTGGAATGCTGCCCTTGGATGCCTCCTCTCTCTTCCTCTGTCTGGCAGCTTTGATCTTTCCAGATATCTCTGCATGAGATGCATCTAGTAGTAATCTCACATCGTTGGTATATTTTTTAGTTTTCTCCAAGTTGATGGGTTCCACATTCCATGTCTTTTTTCTTGGTTGGATTACTGTACTGAGGGGGTGGTTGTCGTCCCTACCGGTGACAATTTCCAGAGCAGACTTTCCTCTAAGTGGGCTTACCATGGTGTTTAGAGCTAACTCCGCTACTGGTACCAGAGCAGGCCATTGTCCAAATGGCTGCTGGTGCTCGCTGCAGAGGGACCTCATCATCCTCAGTGTTTCTTTTACCATCCTTTCTGATGGTCCATTAGCCCAAGGTGAGTAAGCCACCACTATGTGATGATCTGCTCCAACAAGATGAGAAAATTCTTCCAAAACTTTACTCTGAAAGTGACTACCTCCATCAGAAACCCACGTTTTTGCTACGCCAAACTTGGAGAACAGTTGTACAAGAGTGGTAGCTGCAACTATTGAAGTTGGTGCAAAGGTGGGTACGAGAGTAACCTGCCCACTAAAGTCATCATGGCAGATGAAAAGATACTCAAATCCTTCATCGCTTTCTCCCACATATAAATAATCAAAATGTATGACCTCATATGGCCTGTTACCATGCACCTGCTCACCAATTGGACGTGGTACCCTTTTCCCTAGGCCAACGTCCAGACAGTGAAGGCAACTGGAAATAAAGTCCTTCACGTTTGTGTCAATGTTTTCCCACCAAAGCTTGTGATGTTTTAGTACAGCTGTGGTGGCAGAGGCTGCTCTATGTCCTGCTGTTCCTTGATGTGCTAGAATTAGTAGTGCTATTTGAGTTGTTTGAGATGGTACCCACACTCTTTTCTTGTACGTGAGTACCATTTTTTCTCGTTCAGGTTGGAGTCCAAGGCTCCTGACCAGTTCTTGTGGATCTTGACCATTATTGTTAGCTTCATCGAGTGCATCCAGCTGTTCTTTCCTCAGACGTGTCAAGTCCGGGAATGTGATCTCTGATGAGTCATATAACCTGCCTCTTTGAAGAGATAGCATTTTCACGGAGAGCACCTTCTTTGACGTTTCTTTGCCAAGCCACCTTGAGAGCATGTCTCCCCAGTGATTACTCTCTCCA
>PIVM01000443.1 GCA_003353945.1 Gammaproteobacteria bacterium | reverse complement strand
AACGTTGAATGAGATAAACTAAAAGTCCTATCAAAGAGAGTCTTGAAATAAAAAAAACCGTCTCCAATATTTTCAGATAATGGTATTTCCAAAAACTGCTTTATCAAGGTGTTGGTTTTGGAGTGTAGTGTTTTTTTTGAAAACTGTAGGCCATTCTCTAATAGGTGCATATCAATATTACGCTTTACACTTCTTAACGTTCTGATATTTGGAGAAACGTAGTACCTTGACAAGGACCTTAACAAACAAGTTGTTGAGTTGTTGATACTTTTGTGAGGTAAAGCTCCTAGCCCAACTAGCATAGCCGTCAAGCTAAGCAGCGATTCCCCATCCTACTGCCATTGTGTCAGCTTGAATTATCAACGATGAAACAAGAACTTCCGGTGAATAATTGTGCGTTTTCTTTTTCTCCAGAATGTGCTTCTTTCTGCTAAGTTTTAAAAACTCAACCAGATATGTGCTGGGTGCTATCACCTTGCCGACAAACATTTGCTCTATGCTGAACATATCATGCATGAGCGTTTTAAAGGCCTTAAAAAAGCTTAAATTTTTCTGGTAGTATCGATCAAGTAATTTGGCTGTAAACCAGACAATGCGCCAACACAATACTATCATTAACAACTTTGCCCAGATGTAGCATTCCAGGCGATCCTTTTTAACCTTTTTCACCTTATCGATTTTGCAAATTGATTTCCAAATCTTGAATGTAAGCTCGATCTGCCATCGTAGGCCATAAATCTTCCACGCAGTATCCAGGCTAATGAATTCCACAGGAACAGAAGTTACAAAAAGATTTAAAGCAGCCCGAGCCTTGTATCCATTAGAGACTTGGTGGCCTTTTTTTTGAGCATTTTTATTTGCTTTTCGTATCCGGACGTTATACACGGACTGAGGCAGTAGAAAGAGAAGTAATCGCACTTGCAGGTTCTTCTTTTTTCCAAGCCATACCATTTCTTCGTGTTGCTTGATGTTATATTTACGCATCAGCTTTACAATAGCTGCAAAATCCAGCTCAACCATTTCACCATTTTGCTCTTGGTAAACTTTCCTTTGCGTATTTAACCGACACAGAAAATGTGCAATTTTCCCAACAATCCCCTGTAAAGCTTCAAGGTGCATATACGCCAAGTCACGTACAATCAGGTCGCCTTCCTCAACCAGATGAAGGGTAGCTGTTGAATCCTTGGCATCTTGGACATTAAAAGCATTAAGGCTGAGGTCAATAATTTTTCCATTGAGTAAGTCATACTCGAATTGTATCCTGACATTTGCTTTAGATCCACTACCACCACTGCCTGGATAATCATTAGCAAGAGATCCATCAACTTGAAAACAAACAGAATCTTTGATTAAGAATCGTTTAAATTCCTCACAAATACGGAACTCAACCTTTTCAAATAGTTGCTTATTCAGTAATTTTTCCAAAGCGGCGGTAAGAAACAAAACCGCTTTGTTATTGAATCTCTCATGCAATGCCTGTTTGCTAATGTCTATTTCGTAATGGCATGCTAAATCGACAGTCAAGTCATTCAAGCTCTCTTCAAGTAAGCTATTGGTATTAAAAACAATCAACGACAAAAACGTGCAGCCATCCAGCTTCCCTTGTCTTTGGACAAACTGGCTTTTGTGTGCCAATTGCTCGATTTCATTTTTGTCGAAATGATTTTCGAATTCTGCTTGCAGTGATTTTTCAAGTTGTTGAATGTTCTTATTATTTAATCTCTTAATGGTGAAAGAGTATATGCTCCCTTTAGCATTTGTGGTACAATATTGGAAAAATATTACCTACCAAACCAAATCACCGGCGAAAGCAATCGTAACCTTTTTCGCCAGTGTAAAAAGGGGGCACCATTATGAGGCTGGGGCATGAGAGACTAATGACTCAGGATTTGTT
>PIVM01000442.1 GCA_003353945.1 Gammaproteobacteria bacterium | reverse complement strand
GACAGGTTTCTTTGACCGCTCTCAAGTTGCGTCACATGGTGATCATTCCAACTTTCGCTTTCGAGCCTGTCGCTTGATATTCTTGTTACGCGTACAAGCATATTTTTGGTAAGGTACTAGCAATTGTTCCCAGACAGCGCTGGGAAAATGAGGCCCCTTTGGGGCAGTTGACATGAAGGTAGTTTATTCATAGGATAGGTCATCGTCAATAGCGAGCCAATCAGGAGGAGAGGGGATGCTGCCAGCCAGTGTCGTAAAACCCCAAGCGGATCAGTTCAGTGAAAACTACAGCGAGTACTTGGAAGGCGTGTATGACAGCGTGGATCGAATCGTGCTGAACGTGTATAATTCTTTGCTTCAAACAGCGGGGGGATTTCGCTATTGGTGGCGACAGATGTACGGGTCGGACGAAGACTTGGACAAAACGCATGTGATGCGATATGCGGGACGTTTCAGTCGGCGGGTGCATGGCTATGCCGAGGCCAATGGCATCCCGGTGATTCATTGCGAGCGAGGGGTGCGTAAGCATGAGTTAGCAGAAGAGCATGTGCCTGAGGATCCGGCATTTACAGGGGTGTTTCTGATTATGGCAAGTCGCTATACGGCACCGGTATGGGATGTTTGGCGCAACGAAGAAGGGAAGGGTTTGCATTTATCGCGCAAGTTCAGCTATGTGAAACAGTACTGGTTTCATATTATTGATGCTGAGTGGGGCCATATCACCATACGTTTAAGTCCGCATCCCCCCTTTGGAGCGCAGATTTATTTGAATGGTCATGAGTATGTGGCACGACAAGCAGAGAAGGCGGGGATAGAATTTGACAAAGAAGGCAATTGCTTTTCAAATATCTCTGACGCCGCAGGCTTGGCGCAGATCGCAGATGCCTTGTACTCTCCGAGTGCTATAGGGCGACTGCGTCAGGTCTGCGAGCGTTGGATTTACAGTACGTGTCTGTGTTTTGCCTTGGGCTTGGCAGAGCAGGAAGAGACGGGCTTTCAGTACCAGTACTCAGTCTATCAGCTGGAGTACAGTCGTAACCTGCTATTCCATAGTGGTGCACAGATGGAGCAAATCTTTGATAGCGTTATCGAGCGTCTGCGCACAGAGCTAGATGTCAAGGCGCTGAAGACAATTTTCGGGAGAAAGAAGCGTCCCAGCCGACGCAAAGGTAAGAAGACGCCTCGTTTGGAGGTTGCGGTCGAGAGACCTACGTATGATTTGACGGTGTTCAAACTGCATTTCGATGCGCTCACAGTCAAAATCTATACCAAAGGCGAACGCATCCTTCGCATCGAGGTCATTGCTCACAACGTCAAACGCTTGCCTGTGCGCCGTTCCTTGCATAGCTTTTCAGAAGTCGTTAGCTATCTCAAAGACATCTTGTTCCGTTTCTTGGATGTGATGCATGGCATCGATGCTGCTTTCGTCAGCGATGAGTTCTTGGACACCTTACCTCATCCTTCACAGGTAGGAAAAACTCGTGTCGGTGGCCTCAATCTCGACATCCCTCGCATCCGAGCAGTGATCGAAGCCGTCATCGCCTTAGCGCCAACGCCCCAAGGTTTCACTGCTTCTGACCTCGCTCGCACGGTACGTACTATCCTCGGCGACGACGACTATTCCACTCGCCAGGCCTCCTATGACCTGAAAAAACTGCGAGGCAAACAGATGGTGCGCAAAATCGGCAACTCCCGCAGGTATGAACCTACCCAAGATGGTCTCCCTCGCATCAGCGCTCTCCTCATTCTCAGGGAAAAAGTCATCAAACCTGTTTTGGCTGGCGCAGGCAAGATCAAACGGGGCCCTAAGCCCAAGCTTCAGACTCGTATTGAAATGCTTTATCAATCGCTTCTATTTTCTATGCGAGACCTCCTGCTCGAACTCGGTTTCGCTATCTAA
>PIVM01000441.1 GCA_003353945.1 Gammaproteobacteria bacterium | reverse complement strand
CTTACATTTCGCAGTGTGAGAATCTATTCTTACTCCTTACGTCCGGTATTCCATTAAAAAACAGTTATGTAGGACTGAACAGCCACCAGCCGTCATGCAGATTATTATAGGCTGTTGTCGGAACCTCTGATAGCTCACATATTTTTTTATGCAACTCGTTTAGTCCCTTTACATCGGCCTGAATGGGGATTTTATCCTGAACGATCAGTGCGAGATGTATATTCCGACAAAAATAACGGATATTATTCCACGTGGGCTTTTTTGTGTTCATTCCCTGGGGCAGAATTGGCAATTTTTCTATTTTTTCTTTCGCCATGTTCATGCGTATTTTTCTTTCAATAAGAGACACGATCATGAGTGCAAAAAAATAGAGAAGCAACACTGCTTCAATTCGACTTTCTTTTTTAAGAAAGACCGGCGCTACTTCTAATATTGTTTTTTTCGTGTACATCCGTTTTTCAAGATAGGATTGCCGCTTATACATTCTCAATACTTCGGCAGCATCTAACAAATGGTTATTTGTGATTAACGGGAACAAGCCATCTGTTTTCGATATTGCAATCATATTTTGCTCATTAAGCTTCCACTCAAGCCCATACGTAAATGACCATTTGTTTTCATAAACCGCTTCACCTGGTTGCCGCTTTGTCGAGGGAATCCTTTTATAGACCTGCTTTCTTCCTGAAGTGATTTTTACATCTATTAATTCTTTTATATCCTTACAAATCTTACCAACCGCAGCCTTAATCTGCTTTGGCTTCTTTAATCGGCAGGTATTGAGTTTAGGTAAAAGTTCTTCCAGTTTCTTTTGCGCTTTATCTATTTTCTTTAACCTTCTTTTTTTATCGTCATGTGCTTTAGAACTGGTATGGACCCAGATCACCCGATATCCTTTTGTATTGTTACCGGCTTCGTACGTTCTGAAAATATTCATCTCATTTTTTTTGCGAGATTGTGCTTCTTCAAAAGCATCCGTCCACGCTACCTCATTATTTTTAACATAGTCCCTGAACCCGGTTGATTCTTTATGGCCTTTCGGAATGATTGTAATAAAGTAACCGTTATTTTGATCAATGTAATCCAGATTTTTGCTGCTGCAGAGTTTGCAGTCTGCGATATAAATAAAATCCTCTCTGTTAATCAGGGAACGCAGTTCATTCCAGTTTGGCGTATGTGTTGTGCTGTCGTTTTTGTTCCCGTCATAAGATTTGAAGCTAATTGGAACATGACCATCAGCAACTATATTCAAGCCAAAAACGATCTGCTTGCAGTCAGGACGAAAATCTTTATTATGGCCATGCTTAAGTTGAATAGCATCAGGATCAGGGTTCGCATAGTTGCCCATGAATGTGACCGTTGTGGTGTCATTATGGATCTCATCGGTCTGCAGGTTGTGCAACTTAATGGCGTTGCATGAGACTTCCGTCATCAGCGAATTCCGGTCTGCTTTGAAAAGCGCAGACAGGGCTCTTCCAAGTCGATCGTCATTGAATTTTTCAGCATTCACCGATTCATTGGTTAACCCGTCTGAATATTGTGCCAGCCATTCTTGAATCTTGTAAAGTGGCTGGTTGTCACAAATAATATTTGCAGTTATAATGCATAGACTGTCTGCATGCTCCGCCAGGCTATTGTTAGCGGCAGGCACATATTTTTTGAATAATGAATATAGGTTAAGCGAGTTCATGTAGTGCTTGACCATCGGCAAGACATTAACTTGCTTGAACTGTGCTTCTATTTGCCCCATGACGCCTCCTGATTTTCTGGTTTTGAAGCGTTATAGGACATATGAATGAAAAAGTCTAGATTTATTTTATTCTCTTAATTATCGAATACTTATAGATTATTGGTGTTTATTGTTGAAAATTTATAATTTGATGGCTGGACCTGCGAAATGTAAGT
>PIVM01000440.1 GCA_003353945.1 Gammaproteobacteria bacterium | reverse complement strand
CTCTGCCTCCTCCTCTCCCTGCTCTCCAGTGCCAACCTCTGCATCTCCTGTCCATAGGGTGCCAGGACTTGGAGCATTTGATATAGCTTTACGCTCCTCTCCTGGCAATCGAAATCTACAATTTTTTTATTGTAGTAGCCTGGCAGCAAGAAGTCAGACATAAAGTACTCCAATATATCCCAAACCTTTTCAGGTATCCCTTCTCTACTATGTTGACTGGTTCCCTCCAACATTCTATGGATGCTCTCCTTCTCCTTTTTATTATTATTAGTAGCATTGCTGCTCTTCTTCTCCTTTTTATTATTAGTAGTAGCATTGATGCTCTCCTTTTCTTCCCTCAGCAGTGCCATTATTCTACCGAAAACAAAATTATACTGCTTTCTAGTCAGTCCTTCAAATAGATACAGATGTTCGCCAAGAAAACTGTCTTGAGACTGTAGACAGTAGTGAATAAATCGAGAAAGATACACATCATACTTGGCAAGGTGACTGTGGTGGTTGGTGGCAGATATCCTTCTCTGGGACTGGTTGACAGCTGAAAAGTTAGCCAAGACCGTATTACTCCAATCTCGTGCTACTCCAGAGTCTGCATAATACCTTTCACATACGTCGTAGAGTGATTCCTTCAGGGCACGGGACTGTTCATCCTTTGTTTTTCTGATGTCCTTTTTCCGGAGGCACGTCAACGCAGTTGAATACGCTGTATCCCAGACCTTCTCCAGAAGCCCTTTTGTGAATTTTTCTTCTTCGCCTGTTTTTGGGTTTATAACCCCGCCCGGAATCATCTGCCCTTCATTCTCGCTGATATAGATGGTCATCACATTATGGACATGCACATCTAGTTGGCTGAACCAATGATTTTGCTCACGAAGGGCATCCCGCATACTTTCTATCTTGCAAAAACCGCCAAATGAACATTTAATGGACTGGGTGTTCCAAATGTAGTTCCCATGGAGGAGGTTTTCTTCCCCAGAACTGGTGGTTGGTCTAGTAGCTCTCTGTCTTTTCTTTGATTCCGACATGGTATTCCTAGTATTCTACATCCTGCACACAAATTCGACACGCGTGTCAACAACAGTGAAACTCCAACATTCAAAAATAAAGTCAGCCATGTCGATGTCGGGAGATGTTCGTTTCACCGTATATTTTGAGCAGAACGCACCTCTTGAATTTGCATGAGAGCCACGTGTATCATGCTACCTGTCTACAGCTATATCCGCCTGCCCCTATCTACAGTTCAAACGTATGTCACAATTAGTGTACTGTCGTGGCAGAATCACAGTAGGAGATGCCGTGGACAGTCTCCACCACGGGGCAAACTCGGGAGCAACACGGGAGTCTTTGACGTGACGACAGATGACGTTGCCATTGCTTCCAATGATATATTGGTGATATGTATATGTTATAAATACCATTTCAGGTACGTACGGTGTGTAATTTTAGTTGTGGCGGGTTCACTCCCTCACGGGCGTTCAAACCTCACGTGCACGTGTGTTTTCTCTAATTCTACATGAACCGCTCATAATAACACAATATATAATGTTTAAATTATGTATAAAACTATTTAGTATAACTTAGAATGCTTTAAAACCGACAACGACGTGTTCTATACGTTTGTCTCATCAGCTGATGACAACTTTGCATGGACACTCATGCATGGTCACCACATCATGATGTGCAAGTTTTTTACAGTTCCCGTGATTTACGTTACATCTGTGTACCATTTCATCTATGAGATACACCTACATCACCTCAAGCTGTGAAACAGCGAGAAGGCCAAGGTCGTTCGTTGCGCAATATATATAGAGTTGCACGTATTGGGGATCTCGAGAGGTCTCAATGGGGTTGAGCAGGTGGTAGATGCTGCCTTGTGCCACCATCATGCTCACTCCTGACTTGTGAACCACAT
>PIVM01000439.1 GCA_003353945.1 Gammaproteobacteria bacterium | reverse complement strand
CGCAAATTTATGGAGTGGGGGCATGGTGCGCAGGCAATGTCATTAAGTTAAGCATGCAAGTCTATTATTAAGTAGGGTGCGGCTCCCGCACCAATAGCACCTATGCCGGATTTCGAAGGTGCGCAGGGCGCACCCTACGTGTGTCTGGGTGTCAGTGTTGATAGTCAATGTGTCTTTGAGCTTGAGATTGCCTGCATGTTTTTCATTCAATTTTTGAGGGTCGCTTAACATTCTGGTATATTGTTCGAAAGAGTGTTGGGTGGATAAAATTGCTTGTCGGAAAATCTTACACTCAAGAGGCTGATGGCTTGCGAGAGCATGCTAAATGTCTTTGTTATTAGCGGGATATAGAAATGGCGTTTAATTTGCTTGGCTTGATCTAAAGACAGAATAATAAATTGCTGTGCAGTGATGTGGCATTTTGGTATGGTCAGTCGAGATTAAGAGCGAAGCAGACGCTTTTGGGGGTAGAGTTGTGAAAGTAGATAAAAAACGGGTTATGGAAAAAGAAAAGGCTTCGGTGAAGGTGTCTGCGGTACGGCGAAATCTGGTTAAGGCCTCCGCTATGGCACCGTTGGTGGCAACTCTGCATCCAGGGGCGGCGCTGGCCGCTTCCAGTGCATTTCAGTGTGCAGGCGGGGATTTTTCCAATAAGAAGTTTACTGCTAATGGAAATAGTATCAATGGTGATAACGCGGTGCGTCGTGCGGTGCCGTTTTACGAACGTATCGGTGATAATAGTGGTGATAATAAATACCCCAAAAAGCTCTACCTGATCAATGGGGAATTGTATGAACAGAACGGCAATGCGCACTCGATTAGCGAAACGGTTCTTGCAGAATATTACAGGGAAGATACTGCCTACGTGCTAGTGCTGTTTGATGTGGATACCAATTCTGTCTTAGAGCTTGGGCTGTGGCCTATGGTTCAGTTGGAAGAAGATGGCGGCAGTGGTGTTGCCATGGCGCAATCATGCTGGACATCCATTGCGGGTTATCAAGGCGGACTTTAGTTGTTTTTTCTCTGCGGACAGATGACTCATCATGTCTGTTGAGCAAGGATGCTGGGCTGTTTGCTCCCCAGAAAATCTGCTTGTTGAAGATTTTGATACCGCTTCCTTTTGCTACGATAGGCTTAGTGGTGAAACGCACTTGTTATCGCCGTTTCCTGCCGAACTATTTCGCTTTATAAAGCAATCCCCTCATACTGCTAGCGATATTGCTCACTATCTTTGTCGTTTTTGTGATGAGCCGTATTCTGCTGAGTGGCAGCAGCGTGTTGACCGAACACTCACAGATCTGGCTGCGCTTTCACTGGTCACTCTGAGTAACATGAAAGACCGCTGTGATCATTGCTGATTTGAGTGTGGGTGACCTTCATGGTCTGGCCCGAACGACAGGGATTCGCTATCAGACGGGTTGTTTTACTGCCTGTTTGCATACGGATAATCGCCAGTTGGTAGAGACGTTTCGTCTAATCTATCCCCATAATCCATTGCTGAACGGTGATACGCTTTGTCAATATCACGTGACGATAGGGCGATCAAAGGGGATGCGGCGTTGGATCAGGCCGAAGGCGTTGTTTTCTATTGATGGGCATTGGCCATTTGATCCGTATCCTCTGGATCACGCCTTTCCGATGCTGGAGTGGGGTTTGAACTGGTGTATTGGAACGACAGCAAATCAATATCTGCTGTTACATTCTGCGGTTGTGGAAAAAAACGGTTGCGCCTTAGTCTTGCCGGCTGTGCCGGGTTCGGGGAAAAGTACGCTTTGTTGTGGCCTGGTTAGTTCCGGTTGGCGCTTGTTGTCCGACGAGTTCGGTGTTGTGGCTCCTGGTGCTCGCGAAGTGTTACCTTTGGGTAGAGCGGTCCCTTTGAAAAATGAATTGATAGCGGTGATTCGGGAATTT
>PIVM01000438.1 GCA_003353945.1 Gammaproteobacteria bacterium | reverse complement strand
TAGGAACGCCGGGCACCGATTTTATTTCTTCAACATCAATGACACGTAAATTGGCTTTCCAGCGATGAAACAAATAGAGCGGATCGTTGTCGGAACTCAAATATTTCTGGAGTGCTTTACTGGAAACAATCTCGTTAAACATCCTGCAATAAGCGATGCCATCACAATCACCGGCATGAACAGCAAAGCCAATAATTCTCCGCGTGAATTGATCCATGATCAACATAACCCAATAAGTTTTTATGGTAGAGGATTCACATCGAAATAAATCAACAGGCCACAAGCTATCTTTCATGTGACCGATAAATGTTAACCATGACGGATCATCACCGTAGGGAGGTGTATGCCTGTTTTTACGTAGTATTCTGCCAACGGTGAGCCGACTGATTTCAATACCAAAAGCCTCATAAATCTGCATGGAAATGCGCAAGTAACCAAAACGAGGGTTGCGCTTTTTCATTTCTATAATGAGATCAATGAGCGCCTGATCCCGAGGTTTTCGGCCTGGTTTATTCTTCGTTCTATTCGAGTGCAGTCTGCTGTATTTCCGTTTCACTAAGGCTTTGTGAAAAGCAAGAAGTGTGACAATAAAGTGAATTAGCAGCTCGAATTTCTCTCTCATCAATTTATTCTACTTAGTTTGATAGGAAAATAAAACCAGTCTAACCTGTTGATCCTGAGGTGGATTTAATAAAAAGTACACCACAACCTGCAGAACGAAAATGCAGAGTGAAATTGGTCGTCCATTTTAGTCATTTACCAATGACAGAATAGCGATAATTACTCAGAAAATATCTCAGCCAAACCGCCTAAAACAGATTGATGATATTTAGAATCAAGACCACCTAAGTGTCGCTTCATACGGCTCTGATCGAGAGTTCTGATTTGATCCAAAGCGACATCGCCTTCTTTGCCATCAAACTTCACTCTGATTCGTGTCGGCCATTCCCTGAGTTGAGTGGTCATTGGAACCACAATCGCGGTCTTTAGCCGATCATTCATGATATCAGGAGATAAAACCAAAACAGGCTGGGTGCCAGCCTGTTCACTGCCCTGTGTAGGGTTTAGGTTGACTAACCAGACGCTAAAGCGCTTCACCACTCCCATTCCTCTTCATCAAAGTCATTCTCGGGCGCACCATCGAGCAACATGGGTGAATCTTCAGCACCAGGCCACATAGCGGGATCATCCCAACCAGTCCGAACGCCTTTCACCACCCGTGTTATTTCAAACTCAACAACATCACCTGGAACAGCCTGAACAGCCTTCAATGCGCTGGCAGGAATGGTAAGCCCCGTGCTGTTGCCGACCTTTATCAATTTAGCTTGTAGAGGCATAGTAACTGGCCTAATATAATGTTATTACAATGTAATAACATTATATTAGGCCAGTTACTGCGGAAAGGCAATATTTTTCACCGCATCTTTAATCACATAAAATGTCACATCTTTTGCAATATTAAGGCAGTGGTAGGTGAGCAGGACAGTAAGTTCTACGGATAATCCGGCCTATAGGACCGGCGGGAGAATTTGAATCGAATTTGCTAGTTTGATTCTGTCAGTTGCTCACGAAGAAGAGCATAAAAAAGTGGGGGGCACTTTTAGGATTGTTAACACATGATACTTAATATCCGTTTGAATTAATTAGGAAATCTGGTTATTAACGGGCGTAGCCCATGCACTGTAGCGCCTTTACTGCTCAATGATGGGGCGAACGCCGTAGTTAAAAATAAAACTCACAAGAAAATGCATGTTGCTGATATCTGGATCGAAACTCAATCCTTTTTTGTGTTTCTTCTCAAGGGCGGGGCATCTCGTAGAAATAGTTGAATCAATATAGATCCATTCACGTCTAACAAAAGTTTTACATAAAAGGGATTCATCATGCCTCTTTGTCTCATATACTGAAACA
>PIVM01000437.1 GCA_003353945.1 Gammaproteobacteria bacterium | reverse complement strand
CGCACTGCCCGATTGGCTCGAACGCCGATGTCTTAAGGCCGCCAACAAACTGATAACAGTAGCACTTAAGAACGGATTCGTTCATGCCATGGCTTGAGGGGATGCCTCAGGGGCCGGGGGGATTTCTGTTTCTCGAAAGGCGCGATGGGGAGTTGAAATCCCCCTAACCCCTGAGGCATCCCCTCAAGCCATGGCATGAACGAATCCGTTCTTAAGTGCGACTGTTATCAGTTTGTTGGCGGCCTTAAGACATCGGCGTTCGAGCCAATCGGGCAGTGCGCCGCCGACGATGTCGCGTCCTTGACGAAAGAGCGAATGTGTACGTTTGTCGCTCGTGTTGGCGCGTAACAGACGATCGCAATTATTTCGTTCGCTTTCGATACCAACGAGCGTCAGCAGAAATGCAGCCAGAGCAAACGCAAAGAGCAACCGTTCGCGGCGCTCTCCATTTTTGATATTGGTGTGTTTAAGCGCAAGACCGAAGCGCCAGTCCTTGAGGTCCCGAAAGCTCTCTTCGCATTCAAACCTACGGCTGTATTGGCGGACGATCTCCGTGCCGTCTCGAGTTTCCAAGCTGGTGGCCAAGCACCATGACTCTTTCATCTTGGCCGCATTGTACAAGACCACCGTGTATGGCCCCTCTTTCTTGGCAGTCAAACGGGCGTTGCCAATAACGCGAACCCTACCGTTCTTATACACAGCCATGGTGGCTTTGCCTTTGTAGCTGTCGCTGTCTATGTAATACATCTGCCGAAAACGAATGATGAAGTCGAGATTTGGTATACCCCTGAGGTATTCAAACAGATTTGTGTTGCCGAAGCCGCGGTCGGCCAGCAACGTGACATGAACGCCTTCGGGCAATGCTTCACGCAGCATCTGGATTGCGGTTCTCTCATACAGCGTCTGCTTGCCTTTTAATTTTGATTTCTTCACCGTCAGCCAGACAAACGGAATGGCGCGTCCGTGGCGCATGACCAGCGACAATACCAAAGTGGTCTGTCCATCTTTGTCGAAGTCAGTCCAGTCCATGCTGACATCAATGTGTTTGCGATTGCCGACCACGGCGCTAACAAGTCCTTCACGTAGGTCAACGAGCTTCATCTTCTTGTTGGACATGAATCTGTCCACCTGTTTGATGCCGTGCTTCGAACACCCGTGCCCGCGCACCTTGGCCATGGTCGCGCCGACAGCGTGAATCGTCATGCGCGCGGTATAGACGACCCCGAGGGTTACCAAGGCGATGCTGAGGATTTGTTTGTGGTGCAGCAAAGTCCCGAAGATTGATTTCGAAATGCGACAAAGAGCCCTTTCATCAAGGCCGCGCGCTCTTTGCTTCTGTCTCATTCGTGCAGCTCTAGCTTGCCTTTGCGTGCTTTGCGGTGACGCCTGTTTGCGTTGTGAACATCGGCTTGATCTCTGTTTATTTGTTTTTCGCGTCTTGCTCTTTGTTGATTTCTTGGCGATCATTCCGTGGCCTCCGCTGTGGTTCTTTGGTCTGCTTCAACTAACCAAACAATCACAGCCGGAGGCTAATTCCCTCGTATTTACTGATAGTTGCGGATCGCGGCGCTTTTTCTTGGGATCGTATCGGATCTTGAGGGGATCTCTCAGCCCTAGCCCCCTTTTCAAGGGGGAATCAGAACCGGCACCCGTCAATTAGTGCTTGACGAGGCACTAGTATCGCAGACATCAGTAATGCCAATGCAATAGATTAATTGAAACCGGTATGATAAAAGACCAACAGTCTCGTATCGGCTTTAAAAGGAGGAGGGAAACCCATGAAAGCCACTGCTACCACCATTTTGATTATTGTGCTCGCCTTGTCCGTCAGCGGCTGCGGAGGTGCTCAAGCGCCTGGAAAGGGAAGCCTCGAAGACTGTCGGGCTGAGCTGGCCCAAATTAATTGCACAATTG
>PIVM01000436.1 GCA_003353945.1 Gammaproteobacteria bacterium | reverse complement strand
TGATTGGGGAAACCGCGGTCCTGGGTGAGTTTAAAGAAGTTCGTAAACGTTGCCGTTGGATTCTCAGCGTCATAGTTCACCAGATACTGCGATGAATCATGGCACTTAACGCACAGGCGGAAGTCTGATTCGTTGCTCCAGATCCTGGAGCCCCCGCCGCCGAAGTACGGTTCACGTGGAATGTTCATGGGAATATCGCCATCGACGGACTTGAGCCGATAGCCATGTTGATAATCGTTCGAATCGCCAATCAGTGCTGTTGCTGTATACGTGCCAGCCTCGCCGTCAATGTGGGTCATGCTGTAATCGTGGCATTCGCTGCACTGCATGCCCGCTCCGGGTGTCAGGTCGCCGCTTGCTGGATAGGTTTCGGTCGTTGGTAAGCCGTGACCTGTCTTGTAATAGCCATAGCCCAGACCCGGACCGTAAAACGAGTCTGCGGTTTCATCACCAATAATATTGGGCGCGGGGATTAAAAAAATGACGGAAGGGGCATCGTCATGACAACCCGCACACCACTTGTCTCGCCCTGGTGCGAGTTCATCGCCGTGATAAACACCGTATTCAAAATTGGCTTTGGCGCCATAAGCTGGGTCGTTGACACCATCGTAAGCGCCACCAGGACTGTGGCAAGTGTCACAGACGTTTGTGGAAGCTAAATCGCCACCGTCTGCAAATGAAGGAAAGTTACTGATGTCGTGACAAGTATCGCAATCAATCCCCCCCAGCTTACCGCCTTCGGCAGCTGTCAGAAGATGCGTGGGATGTGATTTTTGCAAACCATGGCAGGAATTGGCATCGCCACAATTGGTCCCGGTACCATCACTGTGTAGAAAGCCATTTTCATGTGAGTGACAGTCCGTGCAGGGTCGGTCAACGTTATGGACAGGATCTTCCATCTCGTCATTTTGCCAATGCGTGGTGTTTGCGTGGCAGTTCTGGCAAATGCCGGTATATGGCGTTTCTGTGAAAGTAAAGGTATTCGGGTTTTCTGCGACCACGTTGGTTTGATAAACGGCGGAACCGTTGGCCTGAGTAACATAATCATTGGTATTAGATCGAATCAAAAACAGATTGTTGGCGGTTTGACCCGTGTGCGGATCGGTGGTCTCTGTCGGCCCATGGGGATCATGGCAGGCGCCACAGCGGATAACAATGGTTTCGCCGCCGCTTTCGACGGTGTGCAGTGCGAACTGATAGAGGCCTTGGCGTGAACTGGCAGGTCCATCAATATAGTGACAGCTTCTGCACAGAGTCTCTTGTTCTGCAGCCGTTTTTGCAGCGATGGGGCTTGATGCGTCCCCCTCCGCGCCATGGCAGTCATCGCAGCCGATAGTCCCATTGTGTGGTGCTTTTAGGGACCAGCTGCTGGCAGAGAAAAAACAGAGCCCGATAAACACAATCAGGATGTAATAGGGCAAGGCGCGAGTTCGGATGTTGTCAACGGGGACAGTAACTGCACCTGATGTAATCTGAGAACATTGCAAAGCGACCACTGTTTATAACCCCTCTTGCTACCAAATTGACAAGAAATTGATGTTATTGTCCAAGTAGCTGCCTTGCTTATTGGTCTGTTGGAATGTCTAAAGAAACAAAGATAGTCATCAAATATTCGTAATAACCATGCAAAAATTAAGCCATTTCGTATCAAGCGGCTAGCTTGGTAAGGGCTGTCGATGTGTGGTTGGCTAGATTACGGAATTGTGCCAGTATTCTTGAAGGCAAGTTATTGTTATTCCATAAAATAATAAGTTTATACGAAATAAATCAAAACGCACAAAAATGTGCTGCAATGCATTAGAGATGCTCAAGTCAAATCAAGAAATCAATCGAACCTGCACTTCTTTGAGAAATAACCGTGCTTATACTTCCCATAGTTGGGAAGTGTTTCTTTAGCATTGAATTCGCTACCAGC
>PIVM01000435.1 GCA_003353945.1 Gammaproteobacteria bacterium | reverse complement strand
TGGTTTTGGCTGACCAATGGGGGTGATCTGCTCATTTTTAACCCCATAAGCCGGCAGGTCATAATGACCCAGCAGTTTTCGCTGATGATAAATTTTTAAATGATCGTCATAGCGCAACAGCTTCACATTATGGCGCCCGGTGCCCGGTATCCAATAAAAATTGCCGTCAAAGGCCGCGTACCCGTACTGATCCGTGCGCCTTTGATATACCAGGTAGGGAGGCTCCACATAAGCCGGCAGTTTATTAAGAAACGCTTTTTCATACTCAAAGGCGGCGGCAGGAATCAAGCGCGTTTTGCCAGTGGGTCGATTCGCCGATCGAACCGTTGCCCATTCAAAGGCCTGAGCGTTGAGATCGGCCATATCTTCAAATTTACGGCCGGCAAAAAAATTGGTGACGACCGTGAAAAACCCTCTCTCATTGCCGGCCTTTCGGTTTGGGTGCATGACTTGATGGCAAACAAACTCAAATCCGTATTGCTTGGCAAATTGTTGCATCTCAGGCACAATCACAGCGTTTTGGCCGGTTCCCCGCAGCCGGGCCAGGTTAGTATTATCAATGATACAAACATCTGCGGCGTAGCCCCAAAAACTTAACGCTTCGTGCAAAAAACATTTCATTTTAAAGCGGTCAAATGAAGGGTAAAACTTTAAATAGCGTACCTTGGCGTAGCGAAAATAAAGCAAACTGGCCTGAACCAATACGCGTTTATCACCCAGCTTAACTTTATAGGGTGAGGTGTCGTGCTGCATTTCTTCGCCGGCTTTATCAGGGATCCTGGCGCAGCGTTGGTTCTTTGATTTACCAAGGCCCAGTTCACGTATCTTGCCGGTTAAAGTGGAATATCCAATTGTAATTTTTTGTTCCTCGGTCAATTTCTCATGGATCCGCTGCACCCATCCATCACAATCATTATAAAGCTTAATGAGAAGTTGTTCATCGATCTGTATTTTATCGCTTCTTGCAGATTCAGGCATCACGCCCTTTTGTTTGATAATATCACTGACGGTGCCCCGATTCACACGTAAGCTGCGTGCAATCTCGCGCACCCCCATACCTTCCTTATGAAGCAGATAGATCGCTGCTCGCTTGTCCGGACTTATCATGAAACTCCTTTATTGATTTGGCAAAAATGTCCATTTGCCTTAAAATTCCACCGGTAATAAGATTGGTCTGAGCAAAAAATACGTTTGATTTGTATCGCGTGTCGCGGCTGCGGGAGATAACCCGTTGCATGTATTTTTGTACGATCTCAAGATCTTTGAGCATGGTACGTTCGATTTGTGTGCAATCGGCTGTATTTGCTGATCGATCTTTCAAACGGCTCAATGACCAGGAAATATTGCCGTTTTTGATCTGCCTGCGAAAATCCTCCGATCCTTTGAAATAACCATGGGCCAGTGTCTCGATGTCACGAATGCTCAAATTTTTACCGCTAACCGCCGTTACAAATTCATCGATATCGACCTTACTGATGCGGTTTATACGTATAAACTGACGCAGCGTGTACATATAAGCGTAAACCGGAAAGTGGCCATTAAATATCTTTTTCATTACACATTCACTCATTTGTGCGATGATGCCCGCTCGCACACTGACCCATGCTTTGCTTTTCTCAAGATGGGCGGCGATCTCGGAATTGGACATTTTATGCACACTGTTGAGCTCATCAATTAATTTGGCCTGCTCCAAAATGCTCAGATTTTTGGCATTGGAGATACGCATTAGCTCTATAATCGCCAAGGCCTCATCGCTTCCCAGCGAATTATACGGCACAATGGCGATTGCCAGCTTCTGCGCACACCTTAAGCGTTTAAACCCATCGAGCAATACCCGACCGGCCTTTGTATCTACACCTTGCAAGGAGTCGCGAATGCCATGTTGTGAAATGGAAACGAGCAACTGCCTTTCAGC
>PIVM01000434.1 GCA_003353945.1 Gammaproteobacteria bacterium | reverse complement strand
CACTGACCGTCCCTCCCACACCACCTGGCATACGGATCGCGTACCAAGGCGGTTCGGCTGATCTGGGCAGGAGACCCAGGAAGAAAAAGTTTGAGATTATGGCTGAAATATCTGTTCGGCAAGGCAATTATCACCCACTTGACCCTACTCATCCGCCATGCACCTTTCCGGGCATTTCCCGTTGAATGGGCAGGACGACCATAGATGCCACGTTTTCGCAACTCGCGGATTCGAGTTCTTGGGTTCTTCCACTGTTTCCAGAGAATAGCCCGCAAACGTCTCATTATCCATCCATTAATCGAACGAAACATACTCTTGCATAGGGAGATGGAGTAGTAGTTCCACCATCCTCGCAGGTACTGATTCAAGTTATAGACTATCCGGTGTATCGACTGGCCGCTTTTGCGGGCAGTTATTTTCCGTATTCGCTCTCTCATTCGTTTTATCGACTTGGAGTGAATACGAACTTTCGTATCTCCTCGCTTACTTGTGAAGCTGAGTCCGAGAAAGCACATCCACCACGGATGGGTGATCTGGCTTTTCTCTTCATTTACCTTCAACTTCAGTTTACGACTGATGAAATTGGATACGCTAGCCATTACTCGTTGCGCTGACCGTTTGCTCCGGATGAAGATGATGAAATCATCGGCATAACGGATAAAGCGCAAGCCACGCTGTTCGAGTTCATGATCGAGCTCGTCCAGCACTATATTTGACAGCAAAGGAGAGAGAGGGCCTCCTTGCGGAGTTCCCTCATCTGAAGATTCTGTCAGACCACCGATCATCACCCCGGCGGTCAGAAATGCACGTATGAGTTTCAACAGACGTTTATCATGAACCCGGGTAGCGAGTCGGCTTAAGAGCCTGTCGTGATTGACCCTATCGAAAAACTTCGACAGATCCATATCAACAACATGCCGGTAACCTTCCTCGACATACCTTCTGGCTTGATGAATAGCATCGTGCTGACATCTACCTGGTCGGAAACCATAACTTGAATCCGAAAACACTGGTTCCCAGATCTGCTGCAGTACCTGAGCTATCGCTTGCTGAACCAGACGATCCAACGCGGTAGGGATACCAAGCAATCTGACACCACCCTGTGGTTTCGGAATTTCCTTCCTGCGTACCGGTAAAGGTTTATACGTACCTTGAAGCAATGCCTCTTTTATTTGAGGCCAATGCCTTCTCATATAGCTTGCCAGCTGATCAACGGTCATACTGTCGACACCTGGGGCACCTTTATTCGAGCGAACCCGCTTAAGAGCACGCTTGATGTTTTCCCACTCACAGATTATCTCCATGAGCTTTGAGCCTCCTGTCGAGGGGTCGGTAAGATACGACGCTATAGTCATTTCAGCGGACTGCTGCGCTATGATCATAAGTACATACCTCCTACTGCCTCTTTCATTTATCCCCACCATTCGGATGGGGCCACCGTTCAGGCCTTCGTTAGTTCTGCCACCTCCCGGCTTTTCTATTCACCGAGCTCGTTTAACTAACTCATACGCCCTCTGCTGACTTCTCTCATGAAATAGGAATCGGTTACCCGATCCTCAGCTAATTTCTGTCGCACGCGACTTCCCAGAGCACATGAGAGATCTCCCGGGGTGAACACACGTCTTTCTGTACGTAAGCGCCGAGTGCACGCCCCTGGCCCTACTTAATGGATAGAGGACTTAACCTTGTGTTGCAGGCTGGTCCCAGCCAGATTCGCCTAACTCGATTTCTGTACGTCGCCCCGTACATTTGCACTACCCTGCCGCAGCAAGGCCGCCTCCTTCAAGGATCCGTCATCGAATACCCGTTGCGATAGTGCTACACCCTTCGCCTCCATCTGGCTGGGTCTGGGACTTGCCTAACATTCCGCAATCATGTATGTTAGACTCACCCTTAAGAACGTGTGCCGTACCCGGCACACAAC
>PIVM01000433.1 GCA_003353945.1 Gammaproteobacteria bacterium | reverse complement strand
TTTACAAAAGCCGATTTGAAAGAAACAGCACATAAATATTCATTGGAAATACTCAAGCCATCAGATATTGGAAGTGGAGAGCATCCACTAACACAAGACCAGTATGTTGGCAGGATTTATTCAATTATGATGAATGATTACTGTTCAGAAGGAGAGTGCCAAAAAGAAGTAAAAAGACTTGCAGCTGAATTGGCTGGATATTCTGATGATAATAAAAAGCTTTCGGAGAAGTTGTTGAAAAAACATACAGCCCCGAGTGAGAAGGTTACGGCTAATTCACGTGCGGAAACTTTTAATAAGCCTTCTGATAAGAAAAAAACTAAATCAGTAGCTCAGAGAAAACAAGAATTAGTTAAAGAAACGAAAGATGATGCAGATTTTAAGCCTGTAGCTTCAACTGCACCAGTTGAAGCTCAGGAGCCTGTTAATAATAATCTGTGGCTTATACTCGTAGGCATTATTGCAGTGTTAGTGATTGGTGGTTTTTTGTTGAGACGCCGTTCTTGATCTTCTTTGATAGTTTTTTTTATAAATAAAAAAGAATAGCCCTCACTCACTAGCCACTGCTTTAGCAGCAGCTAACCGGACATCCATAAGAACAGCAAGCAGGCGTGACAAGTGAACAGAATTAAAGGGGTCGTATCGATTTTAATTTAGCCAGCTCCGTTAAAATAAAAAGCCCCAACTTAAATAAGACGCCCATTAATAGAGCTCAATTAATGGGACGTGTTTGAATAGTTACTTATTAGTAGAGATAACTTCCCCAGCCCCACCGTAGCGGGGAATTGTATCTAGCGGCTATAGCTTTTTCTTTAGCCGCTTTTTAAGTTGCCACTGAACTAGCGGTTCGTCACCAAACGACTTATTTACCCAATTTATTGGCAAAGGCTCGTTTAGCATTGTGTTTGAGTATCAGACTCTCCAGCACTTCCTGTGCAACGAGTTTGTCGTTTTCATCAAAATGGCTGAGCGCCTCAAACTGTAGTCGAAGCTCATCGTCCGGGCCACGCTCATCTTCCCCGAAGACCAGTGAATCAATAGTGATATTCAGATTCAGGGCAATCTTTTTTAATACCTCAAGAGAGGGTTGTGTCGCACCGGCTTCGTAACGGCGAATTTGATTAACGTGCACGCTGATGAGATCAGCCATTTCTTGTTGGGTCAGCTCTTTTGTATGTCGCAGCTGTATGAGTCGATCTTGGATGCTCACGAGAAATATCCGGTGGTTATGTTCAGATTGACCCATGATGATATACCCCGCCTACCAATAAAGGTTGATCATGATACCTATAGTGGTGTATAAATAAAACCTCTAATGGGTGTTGACAGGTTTTGGGGGGATTCAGCGATGGCACGCTTTGATGAACAGTTGATCAGCGGTATTAAATCCGATGTGAGTTTACTGGCATTGGTACGCGAACAAGGCCTGAAACCCAAAAAGCAGGGTAAGGATTATCTGGTGTGCTGTCCTTTCCATGATGATCGTACACCTTCCTGTGTAATCACCCCCAGCAAGAATCTCTGGCACTGCCTCGGTGCTTGCAGTGAAGGTGGTTCAGTCATCGATTGGCTGATGAAAACCGACAAGCTCGCATTCCGTGAAGCGGTAGCGCAACTGGCAAAACGCTTGCCCGGTAGTGTTGAGATTGAAAACCAATCAAAGCCTAGCCCAAAATCTACCGTGATTACCGCCACCGACAATAACCAACAGTTGCTAAAAACCGTTTTTGCCCATTACCACCAGAGCCTGAAACACAGTGACGCCGGTCTGGCTTATCTTGAAAAACGTGGTTTAAAAGATCCCGCTTTGATCGAGCATTTTAAAATTGGTCTGGCCGATCAGAGTTTAATGCGCTGTTTACCCTCAAGGGATTGCAAAGACGGTGTGGCGGTGCGTGATCAGTTAAAGCGCCTGGGAGTGATTCG
>PIVM01000047.1 GCA_003353945.1 Gammaproteobacteria bacterium | reverse complement strand
ATCCTTATCGGTCACCCGATGTTTGGCATGGTAGGACTTATCCGGCTCTTCCAGTAAAATTCGCGGTTCAAGCTTGGGCCGTTTGTCTTTGCCAATCCAGGTGAGTTCGAGTTTGGTTTTCTGCTTAGCCATTCATTTCTCATTTATACATTATTTGGTCGGCTCGCCATCACGCGAGTCTTTAAGCGCTGAAGATCGCTTGCATTACTAAACACCGTCGGGTATTGCTTTCCCCACTCTAGTGCGTTGGTGGTACCAACGATTTGCTGGGCAGTGATATCGATTAACTGTGAAATGCGCATTTTCATACAGCTTGTCAGGTTTAGCGCCTCCCAAGCTGCATTTACCCATAGGGACCTGGGAGGAGATGTCATTAAACCACCCGCCAGGCAATCGTAAACAGCAATGTATCGGTGATTTTTTCTTCCAGTTTGGCTTCCAGCTCACTGATAATCGCTTCACGCCGATCATCAACTTCATCCTGTTTATCAAACAGTTCTCGACGCTTTCTGCTTCTCAGCTTTTCCAGTTCACGTTGGCGTTTTTGCCAATGAAGCTTTTCGCTCAGATCAGGGGCCACTTTAGCGGTACGGCGCACCTCGCGAACGTCTCTGTCAATTTCCTTGATTTCCTGTTCCAGTCCCACTTTCAGGTCATCGGCCCATGCGTCCAGTTTTTCCACTTCCGCGTCAAAATACTTGAGATTTCTTTGCTGAACTTCTACGAGTATTCCGGTTTTACGTCGGTTTAATTCGTTCGCCAGTGCTGGTAAGGCTTGAACTGGGGCAGGACGAGTATCTGAAACCGGGATAGTGAGCAGCTTTTCCAGCACTTCCTGATGCACTATTTCACCATCATCACGTTGGCCGCACAACACAATATGATCTTCTGCCCGCTCCAGTGATTCTATGGTCGTGAGGTAGGCCTGAAGTTGCCCGGATTGCCCTTGTAATTCTTTAACAACAGACACCTGTGTATTGGTCGCACTGTAATCAAAGATAAGTTTGGCAGACGCTAATTTCCTGGTTTTGGCTTCACTGATCAGCCATTGGGCCAGTGGATGGCTGAGGCGATAGATATGGCTGTCGCCCTCCCTTCTGGGCAATTCATATTCACCCAGTGCTATTTCGGCGGGCGCACTCTCCGGCAGGCTTTCGAGGATAAAACCGCCCTCAATTTCCTTCACTTGATCGTTTAATTCACCCTTGGTCAGGCTCAGTAACATACGCTCGTAACGGTCCAAGGACGCGGTGCTATCGATTTTGATTTTTTGCAATACATCTTCATCAAAATGCTCAAACAGTTTTTCCCGGGTATTGACCATTTGCGCATTAATTTCGTGGGCCAGGTCTAACTGTAGCTGCTGGAATGCTTCGTTAATCTTCTCTGAACCACGGCAGGTCTGGTAGATTTCCTTGATTCGCCGCTC
Source organism: Gammaproteobacteria bacterium (assembly GCA_003353945.1). GTDB lineage: Bacteria > Pseudomonadota > Gammaproteobacteria > Pseudomonadales > PIVM01 > PIVM01. The sequence goes on along the minus strand of PIVM01000047.1, from coordinate 32,920 downwards.
AAAATCAACACCGCTTTCGATGGCACCCAGCACCTCATCAGATGCACCGAATACACCATCAAACAAGTTGAACTTTTGCTCCAGTAGTTCGTAGACACGACGGTCTGCTTCGTTGCTAAGATCAATAAAGTTAAGCACTACCACGTCATGCTTTTGCCCATAACGATGACAACGACCGATACGCTGCTCGATACGCTGCGGGTTCCAGGGAAGGTCGTAATTAATCACCAGCGAACAAAACTGCAGGTTGACGCCTTCGGCAGCAGCTTCGGTGGCGATCATGATGCGACCATGGTCACGGAAGTGCTCGATTAATGCGGCACGGGTGTCAGCCGTGCGCGATCCGGTGATTTTATCTGAGTCCTGATGTTGAGCTAGCCAATCCTTGTAGATTTGTTTCGATTGCTGGTCGCTGTTAGACCCATTAAATAACACGATACTGTCTTTGTATTCACTGTCACTTAATAGCTGAAGTAAATAATTTTGTGTTTTGCGGGACTCGGTAAAAATAATCGCTTTTTCGTTGGCGCAGAGTTGGTGAAGTTTTTCAAAGCCAATTTTTAAAGCCTTGAGCAAAGCTTCACCTTTGCTGTTATGGCGTATATTTTCGGCCAGTGTTTTAAAGCCCTTTAGCTCTTCAATTTCAGCAATTATGGATTCGCGTTCTTGCTGAGTGATAGCCGATTCGTCCTCTTGCCATTCTTCTGCTGTTTCATTCAGCGCTTCGTAATCGGCTTGTATTTCGGCTTTTATTTCTTCTCCTATTTCGACAGAGGCCTCATCATCGCCCCATCTCTTCTCAGCCAATCCTTTTTCCAGGCGGGTAATAATTGTGCCTAATGCTCCGGCGATGGCAAATGAAGAGGATGCCAGCAGTTTCCACATCACCATTGAAATCAATTGTCGCTGGCCGCCTGGCAGTGCATTCAGCTCCGGTCTTTGCAGGTATTCCGACACCAGACTGTAGAGACGCTGCTCGTCATTGGAGGGCGTAAAGGTTTGCACCAGCGGTATGCGTTTAGTGTATGAAACATAAGCCTGCACCTGCTCCCGTAAGGTACGTTTACAAACTGTCGCAATACGCTGTTTTAAGTTAGAAAATGTATAGGCATCATTAATCCGACCGTACTGGGTTCTGAAGCTGTCCAAGTCACCAAAAACCTTTTCGTCGATAATGCTGACAAGGCCATAGAGTTCCAGTAATGAGTTTTGTAGCGGAGTAGCAGTTAGCAATAATTTATCAATCGGTGCAAGCATGTCCTTGATTGCTTTGGCGATTTTGTTACTCTTTTTATAGACGTTTCGTAGCCGGTGGGCCTCATCAATAACGGCAAGATCCCAGGGGATCGTCTGAATATCGTCAGCCTTGGCTTTAGCAAACTGGTAGGAACAAATCACCAGGCCTTCACCAATATCAAATGGATTTTTCTCACCCGCCTTTTTTGCTTTGTTATAGATTGCCGACTCAAGAATATAACCATCGACGCCGAACTTTTCCTGCATTTCCTGATGCCATTGCTTTCTTAAGTTCGCCGGGACGATGATTAGAATTCTACGTTTTCGTTCGGCCCACTTCTGGGCAATAACCAATCCCGCCTCAATGGTTTTACCCAAACCTACTTCATCAGCGAGTAGTACGCCCTTATTCAACGGATTTTTAAAGGCAAACAACGCCGCATCAACTTGGTGGGGGTTGAGGTCGATCTGAGCGTCCATAATAGCGCCGGTCAACTTATCCTCATCATCAGATGAAAGACGACGGGTTAGTTGCCAGGCGAAATATTGTGTTTGATAGGGTGTGATCAAATTACTGACTCCGATTGCCGCTATACGGTTTTATCTCGTTACAATCCTGTGTTATCAACTGAATCAACTTCGGCTGTATAAAAACTCTCTCCCTACCCACCTGTCGTTCCACCAGCACCCCAATACCCGCCAGTTTTTTTAAATACTCAGACGCTGTTTGCCGTTTGGCAATACCGGCTTCCACCAAATTGCCAATACGGCAGTAAGGTTGCTCAAATAGGGTATCGATCAATTCACGACAGTAAATTTTGGGAAGCATTTCGCGAACATAGTCTGCCGTATAGTCTGCTAGGTCGCGAACAGCGATGATTTTTTGTGTTGTCCATTGCGCAGTGCTTTCAACCGCTTCCAGCATATAGAACAGCCAGGGCTCCCAAGCCTGCTCGCCAGTTACTGCCAATAAACCACTATAATACTGGCTTTTATTGGCAATGATATAACGACTTAAATACAGAATAGGTAAGGTAAGCAATTCTTCCTGAACCAGATAGAGGATATTCAATAGTCTACCGGTACGGCCATTACCATCGGTAAAGGGATGAATCGCCTCGAACTGGTAATGCATAATCGCCATGCGGATTAGCGGATCCAGTTCCGGTTGTTCGTATAACTGCTTTTCCCAGTTACTGAGCAGATCACGCAGTATTTTCTCGCCTTCGGGTGGCGTGTAAATCACCTTGCCGGTTTTATAATTCGCCAACGTTGTGCCCGGCACTTTGCGCACGGCCATATCGACACCTTTAATCTGGCTACAGATTGATTCAGCCATATTGGTATTGATAGGTCGCTGGGAAAGCACCTGCCATCCTTCATACAGCGCCCGGCGATAACGAAGCGCTTCTTTGGTGGCAAAATCTGCCTGGGCATCACTGTCGACGAACTGGAAGAGCTTGTCAGTAGTGGTAACGATGTTCTCTATTTCAGAGCTGTCTTTGGCTTCAAGCAGCGGCAGGGTATTAATCAGCATAGCCTGATTGGGTATCAGCGCAGCGGCCTGCTTGAGTTCTGCCAGTGCCGCTCTGGCTGTAATACAACATTTCAATACTGCCTTGGTTTCCAGCTCGACAGCTGGCGGCAGCAAGGGAAGGTCGTTGTAGGGTTTATTCGGGTTCCAGCTCATATGTTTAAAATAATTACTTTTATCGACATTTTTGCAGCATATGTCGATATCATCGACACGTCAACAACTCATGTCGATTTTTTCCAGAAATATAAACATATCAGGGGGATTTAGCTTAGACGTATCGAATTTCACACAAATGGAGCCCAATTTAATACCCGATTAGCCAAATATTGAACACCGCTGGTGAAAATCGAACGCTTAGTCATTCTTTCCGGCTCTACGAGGAACGCAGGTACAACCGAGTAACGTTGTCGATGAGAACGCAGGAGGAAGAGCAAATCCACCTGCGAATGACCTCGCGGGCAGAAGCCCATCAGCAGCGGATTTATGAGGCGCTGGGCATTGCCGGCGACCCGATTGGCAACCGAAAAATGAGCATTGAAAATGCAAAAACAAAATCTGTAGTGCCAACTGGCGGCTAGCTAATTTTCTAACCTATTGAAATGATGGGGTTTTGTTTTTTGTGGTCACGAAGTTGGGTTAATGGGATAGGGATCGGGAGTTTGGCCCTGTACAGGAATGCGACCGATCAAGGCCGTCAGTGCCAAGGCGATCATAAATTGGGGAAATATATGATGCTGTTTGGCAAAAGGTATGATTTTAGTTTGACCGACCGGATTTGTCGTATGATGGAAATGTGGAAATACAGCAGATTTTTTGCCAAAATCGTCCGATTTTAATTTGGTAAATATTATGACGCTAAAGTTGTGCGCTACAGTCACGGGACACCACTCCCACAAAAACCTGAATAACGGCACAACCAACAGCGTCAATCCTCGGTGGAATACGACGATGCTTAGTCTTAGCGCTTTAGACAGTATTGATATTTCTTATAGGCATTCCTCCTGTTGCTGGTTAAAGGGGTGTTCACGCGATGCGCGAACGGCTTTGGGTGGCTCTTTCGAGCCGGGTGTTATTGAGAGTGCAATAGCGACACTTGGAGATTGCATTATCGCAAACCTTAAAAAAAAGACCCACATACTGCGTTCGTACCGTCAGGAAAGATTCTCTGAGCCAGTATCCGGCTAGCTTCACGCCCCTCGTCACTGCATTTTTTGCAGTGACGAGGGGCTAACCATCAACAATGCAAGTACGGTATCCACCCTCTTTTCTATGCATCACTTTGAATCGCAGTGGCGTAGATGGCAATATCCGCTGCGCTCATGCCCATTTGGCGGGCAGTGTTCTGCCACCCTTTCAGGGCAGCAGAGACCTCAATGATGATGGCTTCAGCCCGGTCTTCCTTCAGCGCGAAAAACGGTGCTGCTCTGTGAGCGATATCGAGGTCTGCGTCCGGCCCTTCTTCTGATATCCAGGTGGTGAGTTCGCGCGCCTTCTCCTCCAACGGCACGGGATTCAAATCATAGGCCGGTGACAGCCGCCATTTGTCGTCCTTGTCATACAAGAATCCATGATTACGCAAATGATCATCAAGATTGCCGATCAACACGCCAAAGACGATCCGCCGCCAAAGTTCGTGCAAATCCGCCGTTGGCTCGCTTGAGTACATGCGTATACACTCGGCAATGTCGGTATAGGTCGCCTCGTCGCCGTCATTAAAACCCAACAAGCTCATCGTCGACAAAAAGGGGATGCGGTGCCCGTCCCGTCGGTCAAAGCGCGTGATCAAGGCCACTGGCCGACCGGCCACGTCCTGCAGCCTCGCCGCAGAAACATTCAATCCAGCCTTGGCGGCGAGCTTCATTGCCAGGACTTCTCCATGCGGGATGCTGCGGTCATCATCCGGCTTGGGAAACTTGGCGATGGCCAGTGTGCCATCATTGTCTACCACAGCCGATTTTGGACGTGCGCCACCGAGCGGCGAGCCTTCATTCAAAAGCAGCTTTAAATCTTCCGCCGTTTCCGTATTGGTCTGAACGGCATCGGCTGCATTCATAAGGGCCGGTAGCTGGATCAGCGGTGGGATACGGTATTGCCCAATGTCATGATCGAATGTGTCTTCATTTTCACGCTTATAACGTAATGCGCCAATTCGGGTTTGATCTGTGATCGCCAAGAGGTAGTCGATTTCTGACAGGACGCGTGATTCACCGGCTTTGCGAAAGGCACGTTTGATCAGTTGCTGCCCCCAACGATCAGGCGCAGTATCTCGTAGCGCTCCAGGGAGGGCTGACTTGTCTGACGTGGTGTAAATCTGCCCGCCGTCCAGGGGCAGATTGGCCGGATCGAGGGCAAAAGCATCTGGATTATCGAGCCATTCGTCTACGTATTCAAAGACGGAGCTCTGACCACGACGCTTGGCGACATAACGATACCGACCAACCCAATGTGTTTCACCGGCATGTTCAATATATATTTCGATAGTATCCGTCATGAACTCACCTTCTTGCGTCTATGCGGCTGTACTTTTTTGGGCAGCCGATCTTCGTCAATATCCAGACCCAAGGTATCGGTACCACGATCAGCCACGTCTCCAAGACCTTCGATCAGACCCAGGAGAGAGAGCACCGTCGCATAGATACCCATTGAAACCGACGGCTCACCCTTTTCGACCTTGTAGAGCGTGCCTCGGCTGATGAATGCGCGCTCCGCCATCGAGACGGTCGAGATACGGCGTTTTTTACGTGCAACAGCAATGTCCTCACCCAGTTTGATAAGGGCCTGCCGGGCTGCTCTCGGCAGCGTACTGATCGCTTGTGTTTTCATAATCTGTCTTATGTATTGAACGTTTAAAGGCTGTATTGCATATAATATAAGACATTATGGCTTATAAACTCTACAACGTCCAGACTTCGCTCAATGTTCGACCAATTACCACTGGATCAGTCTGGGGCAGTAGATGACAATAACGAGCCAACAATTACGCTGTAAATAATAATGCGCTCTGGCCTATCAACTGGTTTAGAGTGTTAGCCCCTTCAGGGATACTGATAATGCACCTTGGATTTCTTTCTCACCATAATGAAAAGTAAATCCGTGTAGACTTTCCTCGATAGTTTATCGTGTCGATAAACCATTGGACGCTAGACGCATGAATCCCACGCCCGTGAAAGAAAAAGAACTATCTATGTTCTATTTAGATGCATGAGCTCACTCACTAAAGCGGAGAAGAGCCCAGAATATAGAGTTAAAGCCATTTTTATCAACAACATAGAGAGCTTTAATCTACTTCAAGGCACGTTATTCAACGTGGAGAAATGATTATACGAGAAGGATTCAAAATCCGGTTCCTTCACGGGAGTGGCGGTTCGAGTCCGCCCACTGTACCAAACCTCTTGTTTATGTCGCGCAGTACGTGTCAGCATCTTCTCTTTCGCTTGAGAACGGGTATAATTCCCACGCCTCATTAGAAACAGGCTTCTCTGTATCCAAAGACTCGTCATGTAATGTTAAATTGCATCGCATGGATAACTAAGGCTTTTCAATATAAGGATCAGATAGACAAGCAATAATATTGTTTCTCAATACGGGCATATTCAAATGGTCAATCCAAGCTATATTGGTACTAGTTTAATTAATGCTGCCAGAAAACTTTTATTGTAATTATTACGTACTCCAATGCATCTGCTTAGACCATGAGACAGTGACATTACGAGACGACGACATTGAGTATTGGCAGTACAATCAAGCAAATGGGTCGACTAGTAAGAAACGTAAAAGTTCTATATGAGGTAAATTTTGTTTTTAGTATCAAAACGCTACCGAGATGTCATTTTTTTCAAAGCTCAAGTGCACCTTCGATCGGAAGCATCCAAGACCTATCTCAGCTTTCTATGGTGGATTTTTGAACCCATCATTTCAATGGGAATCTATTACCTAGTTTTTGGTGTCATTTTTCAGCGCGGCACCGAGGACTATATTCCGTTCCTCTTGATTGGCCTGGTCACATGGCAGTGGTTTGCAAACACTGTCAGCCATTGTGGAAACTCCATCAACAACAATTTACCTCTCATTTCACAACTTAATTTTCCAAAGATTATACTGCCCAGTATTAATGTCGTCATGGATGCGTTCAAGTTCCTGATCGTTTTTCTACTCCTGCTTATTTTTTTATGGGCTTATGGATTTCCTCCAACTGCAAGCTACCTTGCCCTTCCGCTGGTATTACTGACCCAACACCTCTTTAATGTCACCATCGCCAATACGGTAGCCGCCGTCATTCCGTTCGTTCCCGATATGCAGATTATTATCAGCAATCTATTGCGCGTAGCGATGTATCTTTCCGGCATTTTGTACTCCATTGAGCGGCTACCCGAGCAATATCAAATTTACTTTGCATTCAATCCCATGGTGATGATTATTGACGCCTACCGCGATATTTTAATGCATCAACAATGGCCCCAATTTGGAACACTTGGCATATTCGCTTTCGGTTCATTTATTGGCGTTGTTCTTAGCACGCTATTGATGAATAAAATGGACCCTATTTATGCCAGAGTGTTAATGCAAAAATGAGTGATACAGTAATAACCCTGAAAAATGTTAGCGTTATCTACAAAAGCGGTCTCCCTATCTTTCGACAACGCTCAGTGCATGAAGCATTAAAGGATATCTCTTTTGAGCTAAACCACGGTGACTCTCTCGGTGTGATTGGTAGAAATGGCGTAGGTAAAAGCACCCTGCTTCGTCTACTCAATGGAATAATCAAACCAGATAAAGGAGAAATGATCAATCACGGTTATCAAACCGCATTACTCTCGCTGACCGTTGGCTATGACAACAATGTCAGCGGAAGAAATAATGCGATATTAAGCGGCATGCTCATGGGTAAAACCAAAGAGGAAATGATAGAGCAAATGCCCGATATTATCGCCTTTTCAGAACTTGAAGAATTTATAGACCACCCTGTTAAAAACTATTCTACAGGCATGAAACAACGCTTGGGGTTTGCCGTAGCCACCCAGGTAAAAACAGATGTACTGCTTATTGACGAGATTCTATCCGTTGGTGATGCCCGTTTTAAGATTAAGTCTGAAGCTGTCATGCATGATAAAATTCTCTCAGGAGATACGGTAGTTCTGGTATCACACAATCCAAAAACAATCACGAAACTGTGCAATAAAGCTGTATGGATTGAACACGGTCTTATTAGGAAACAAGGCGATCCAAGCGATGTAATTAAAGCTTACGAAGAGTTTGTCACTAAATAATGCACCACCAAACAAAATGGGGCTTCTGATTTGATGTATAAATCACCTTTGCTGCATTTTTTTCTGATTGGCCTGGTTTTGTATGGCCTCGTAGCACTTATTTCCGAAACATCTGATCGCAATACACTGACCATAACCTTGACAGAGGCCCAGCTTAAAGGACTGCGATCACAGTATGGCAAAAGGGCAAGCAATGCTGAATTGTCTGCTTCGATCAACCACCTTGTAGAGCAGGGAATTCTCTACCAACACGGCATCACCTTGGGCTTTGCACAACATGACCCTGTGATTATTAACCGGCTGCTCACGAATATGGGATATTTGTCCGAGGACACAAAGTCAAATGCCATCCCTAATGATCTCTTCGAGCAGGCATTGTCATTAAAGATGGACATCTATGATCCGGTAATACGTCGTCGAATCACACAAAAAACGCGCAACCATCTTAAGGAGTTAAGCCTGCCCACGCAGAAACCGACTAATCAGGAATTAGTGGCCCACATGCAACGACATGCAAACCAATATACCAGCCGGGAACGCTGGAATTTCGAACAAGTCTATTTTGATCCCGCGCGCCATACAAACACCATTGAGCAGTTACTTAAACAAGCCAAAATCGAGCTTGACGCTAAGCCCAACAAAATTCCAACTGGCGACAGTTCATTACTGCCTGCCATTAACAAATCAACTACAAAACAAAAAATTATCGAGCTTTTCGGCACGTCATTTGCCCGCGCTATTACGACGTTTCAAGCACAACAATGGCAAGGTCCGATCCAAAGTATTCACGGTTGGCATTTCGTCAAAGTAATCGAACATCACCCTGCAAAGATGCACTCTCTGGATCAAGTCTATAACAGAGCATTTATTGGCTGGATAGAAGAAGAAAAAGAGGCGTCTTACAAAAAACAACTCAATGCTTTAAGAGAAACCTACACCGTTTATATTGATGATACAAAAACAGTTGTAGCAAACCAGTTTACCGATTACTGGATGAAAAAATGGTTGTAAGACTTATCGCTCTGTGCTGTATTTATTTAAGCTGCTGCTTTTCTGTATTAACTCAGGCGCATCCACTGGCACCCAGTCTGTTATCGTTTGAAGAAACACAAAACGGTCTGCATTTTTTCTGGAAAACCAGTAAAAAACGCAAGGGGGCGCCCCTGTCCCCAAGACTGCCATCACACTGTGTATTACCTGACATTCCAGAGTTTTCAGTACAGGAAAAATCCGTTAGCACCCAGGGCATCATTGACTGTGGCAGCATCGGATTGATCGGCCAGTCGGTTGGCATTCACAACATCGGCGACAACAATATTAATACTGTATTGCTGCGTTATAAACGTTTTGACGGCTCTGTTGTCAGCCACTTACTAAGTAGCGCTCACCCAAGCTTTGTCATCCCGGACAAAATGACCCTCTGGCAAGTCATGCGCGAATATGTGCAACTAGGCATTGAGCACCTGGTATTCGGCTACGATCACGTATTATTCGTTCTAGCCTTGTTATTATTGATCCGAAACCTGAAAATCCTACTTTGGAGTGTCACCTTTTTCACCGTTGGTCACAGCATCACGCTGGCTCTGTCAACACTTAAGGTTCTTATTCTGCCGATAGCTCTGATCGAACTGGCAATAGCGGGTAGCATTGTATTTCTGGCTTTGGAAATCACACGACGAAAAGAAGCGCTGTCTGCCGTTGAAAAACACTTCTGGGCACTGCCCCTGGCATTTGGTCTATTGCATGGTTTAGGTTTTGCCAGCGCACTGGCAGAAACAGGGCTGCCAGCCGATGAAATCCCCTCTGCCTTGCTAGCCTTTAACATCGGCATTGAATTGGGGCAAATCGCGATTATCGCTGCAGGATTAGCGGTATTGAAACTTTTGCAACTGGCTTGGTTTACAACAGGGGCCACACGACACCAGCTGACTTATCGCCTGGCGTCCTATTTTATTGGCGGCATCTCTGCTTACTGGGTTTTGGAAAGGTCGGTAGCGTTGATAGGTTAGGGCCTTGGAAAATCTATTTTTCCTGCGACCCTTAGAGTCCATCCTAACAGCCCCTTCCTCGACGCGGCAATTTACTAACCGCAATATATCTAGCAACAATATGTTTTGTGATAAGCGAGATATGCGTGGCCATCACCATCCAATCTGTCAACTATCGCAAAAAATTTCACAATAGTGGGGGAAACAATACCAGCTAAACATCCTTATTCCGATGTTCTGCTACAGTTGTTATCGCATTATATACTCCCGATCTGATATTGGATTTTTCAAACATTTTTGGAGCAAAGAGATTAAACAATTTTGTTAATCTTGGAAATCCTGGCAACAAAGTAATTTCAGATAAATCTTTTTCGATCGCCATCAAAACAGAATCAGCTAACTTTTGTGCTGGCAAACTACCTATAAACCATTGAACTTTCCCACCAACCTTTTTCATTTCTTCATACATTCCTGCATCATCCATAAATCCGGGAGAAATGACTGAAGCACTGACTTGTGAATTTTTCACCTTGGCACTTGTGCGCAAAGAGAGCGTAAAACCAATCAATCCTGCCTTGGTTGCAGCGTAAGGTTCTGCAAAGGGTGGAGGAAAAATACCAGCTGCTGAGGCGATATTAACAAAATGTCCACTATTACGTGCATACATTGAAGGTAAGCAGAGTTTACTTAACAACATCGGGCCTACAAGATTAACCTTAATCATCTGCTCTATTTCATCAACAGACACCTGATCATAATCAGAGAACAGTTCTATACCTGCATTATTGACAACAATATCGATGCATCCAAACTCGTCATTCGCCCGTTGAAACAGTTGTTGAATATCTTCCTGGTCACTCATATCAGTAGGCTGTACAACCACCTTGACACCTAATGGCAAGATCTGCTCTTTCAGTTCTTCAAGCCCACTAACAGTCCTGGCAGCAAGCACAAGGTTTACACCTTGAGACGCCAACGTTTTGGCTATATAAAGGCCAAGTCCTCTTGACGCACCCGTAATGATGGCGTTTTGTCCTTTTATGATTTTCATATTCTCAGCTGCTCCAATTATTTTTATCGAGATAATAAATGGTTAGCCCATAGAGCGCTACTCACTATTTTATAAAACTGCTAGGTTTTTCCATCTGATGTAACATCTTGAATTATTCCAGATATCCAAATGGTTACATTAGGCCCTCGGAAATAATCAGTTGCGCAAACAGCCTCAATTGCTACAATCTTGTCACATTATTTTCCGGATCTTAACTTACATATTATAAGAAGGTTGCCTCATGGCTATGGCCAAACCACGCAGACCATTACCTATAAGAATATTGAATTACACGGGTAAAGTGGGCTTAAAAATTCCTAGCATAGCGGTTGATACTCAACTCACAACGGCAAAAAAAGCCACTGGATTGAATGACTTTGGTGATGAGCGATTTTTAGAGCCTTTGACAATTTTAGTAGACTCCCTGGAAAGAGAATCACGCCTAACAACGCTTGGCCGAATTTCAGTAAGAGAAACCATTGGCCGCTATCTTCGCAACCGGCTGTATATTCAAGAGCATTTGAAAAAGCACCCAGAAATAATACAGGAAGAGATTCGAAAACCATTAATCATTGTTGGCTTACCACGCACGGGGACCACGGTTTTATTCAATCTTTTAGCGCTTGATCCAGCCAATCGAGCACCATTAAGTTGGGAAACATCTATCCCTTACCCACTTCCTGTTGAAGCTACTTATAAAACGGATCCTCGCATCGCAAAAATGCAGAAAAATTTTGATAACCTCTATTCAATTGTACCAACCTTAAAAGCAGTACATGAATTCGCATCCGAACTGCCTCAGGAATGCGTAGCAATTACCTCACATGAGTTTCTTGGCATTGAATTTCCCCTTACCTATGATGTTCCTAGCTTTTCAAAATGGGTGAATGAACAATCGTGGCTGCCTGCGCTAAAATACCATAAACTCTTCTTACAGTATTTGCAGAGCGGAATTAAAAAAGAACGTTGGGTCTTAAAAACACCCGGTCACCTGCCAGTTATTGATGATCTTCTCAAGGTCTATCCTGACGCGTGTATCATCCATACTCATCGTGACCCGATGAAGGTAATGCCGTCAGCTGCAAGTCTTTTCTATGGCCTCACGAGTGTCTCTATCGATGATCTAGATCCAAAAAAGGTAGGCGTTGATCAAACAGCAATGTGGGAATCATATCTTAATAAATCCATCGATATAAGACAGAAGTTGGGTAAAAATAATAAGCAATTTTTTGATACGCAGTTCGAAGATGTTGTGCGTGACCCCGTAGCCTTAATTGAGCGAATCTACCATCATTTCGATATACCGTTTACTGAAGAAACAAGAAATAATATGGATCAGTATATGCGAGATAAACCACGAGAGGAGTTTGGCAAGCATCACTATACGCTCGAAGACTTCGGTTTAAGTGAAAAGAGGGATAGCTCTCGCTTTAAGCGTTATTGTGACTATTTTAATATTCAAACCAATAGTGACATTTAACATCCCGCCCTCACAAAAGTAAATACTACTAATTTTGTGCTCCTCCAACCTCGCTGTTCAATTAGTTACATATTTCAGCATAGTGAAAGGAGATTTTGAAAATCTGCTCTACATCAAATTGGAAAATTTATTTTTTCTGCGGCCCTTAACATAGCAGACTCCATACTCAGCAATACTATTATGCTACTCGCCTACGACGCTATCTATTTCTTCCTTATTCACAGACCGCTTCCAACCCGTCACACGATTACGCCCATTCTCTTTCGAAAGATAGAGTGCGGCATCAGCTTGACTAATCATTTCGTCAACCGTTTTAGCACCGCCAGATAAAGAGGAAACGCCAAAACTACTCGTGACTTTAATATTTTCACAACTCTCCGACTCTATACTCTTTCGACAACGCTCAGCAATTTTCTTAGCCTCAAAAACACTGATACCGGGCAGCATAATGCAAAATTCCTCACCCCCGTATCGCCCAACAACATCCTCTTCTCGAACAGCTTCTCTCAGTGCTTTTGTAACCATCTTTATGATCTCATCACCAGCTCCATGGCCGTAAGTATCATTAACGGCTTTAAAATGGTCGATGTCAGACATTATGCATGACAGAGGTTTGTTCTGCGCCATTGAGTGCTTCATCGTTGACTCAAACTGTTCGTACAATGAACGGCGATTATGACAACCTGTCAGCGGATCACGCGTTGCCAGGTAATGCAGTTTTTCATTCTGCTTATCGACTTTATCCTTAGACTGCTCCAACTCCTGCACCATGTCGTGGAGCATTCTATTTTTCGCTTCCAGATCAGACACATCATCAAAGCCGACCATTACGCCTCGCAGCTTATCATTCTCATCAATTATTGGAGAGCTGTTGACTAAAAAGACACGCTCGGAACTCTCTCCCACAGTAAGCCTTAACATCACGTTGGCCCGATCCAAGCCGCTTTTTAGTGCATCCTGCCACGGTAAGTCGACTGATGACTCATCATCCCTTGGCGAACGCCAAGGAAATTCTGATGGGCGCATACCTATCAATTGTCCTGCAGGTATGCGCACTTTATTACTGAAAACTGCATTTGACATCACAATGCGTTCTTTCTCATCCAGAATCAAGACACCACTAGCCAATACATCAAGAGCAGAACGAACTCTTCCAGGAATAACCGAAGTCGGATCAAGATACATTAAACTGCGGCGGATCAATATCCAATAACCAAAACTACCGATCAATACTACAAATATCAACAATCCAGACAATGTACCAATTGGAATTCCAAATATTCCTACTTCTCCTATTGGATGAAATAACACTTCAACCTGAGCATATGTTTTATTCTTTTGCATTATGGGAAGCTGCATCTCAGTGGATGTATTGTTGCCGGCAAAGTTTTCCCAATTTTTTTCATGCTCACCATATTGCACAAATATAACACCATCTGGCCGGCGAATAGCAGCTGAAACAATTTCCTTATTGCGTTGCACTGCAGTCCATAATAGGCTTTTCATAGCGCGTGCATTCTTTTTTTCAACGGCAACAGAGAGCTGAACCGTTAACATTTCCACAAAACGTTGCCGCTGCTCAATAACGTTTCGCTCCCCATCCGGTGTCATCCCAATAAAGTCCGCAACAAGAATCAAACTTAGAGTCAAACTGAGAACACCGATGGTTATTCTTACTGTGGGTGAAATGTTAAATCCCATTTAAAAAAACCTCTACTCTTATCTTCTCACTCATGTGCAGAACATTATCCAGAGATAACACTATTTTGATACTCTATCAGAAGAAAACATCGCCTCTACTCTTTCCTCCACTCTTTCCTCTTCTGTGTTTTCTGCGCTTTGATCAAATTGAAAATCCTCTCGATCTTCATCACGCTCATCCGAATAACTTAAAACCGCGACGGGATCAATCCTCCAAACAGGAAGCACTGCAAACATTGATGAACTCAACGCAGCACCTCGTAACACACCACCAGCAACTAAGCTAGCAGCTGCCAAACTTGCACCTTTTAGCATATTGGCATAATCGTGTTTCTGATTATCTTCCTGTTCAATATCATGACTCAAACTTTCCATAGTGCTCCATAGCTGGCTGTCAATTTTGATAGTCTTTATCCCTTCCGAGGACTGAATCATACTGTTTGCAAAGAAATACTCATCACCGACATCAGATGTATCTTCAATACTCCCAGCAACATTATCTCCATACTCTATGCGCACATCATTATCTTCGTCTATATCAACTACCCGCTCACTCAATGCAATAATCTCTGGCACAACATCGCTTCCCCTAAGAAAATCACTTAGCGATGGTATAGACTCGTCGCCATCATCCACATTACTATCCAGGTCAGACTCAAGCTGAATTGCTTCCTCAACACCCCTCTCTTCTTCTGCTGCTGCTGCTTCTGTTTCCGCTTCTACCTCCACTTCTGCTTCGCTAATTTGATTGCGAACGCTCTCTTTAATCTGCTCCGCTACAGTTTCTTCTTGAGTCACTAGTTCTTGCTGCTCTGATATTTCATCTCTTTCAGAGATTTTGTCTAAAGTCGTTTCCGTAACATCAACCTGAGGCATCACATTCACTGATACTCGATCAACCACAGATGATGTTCCATCACTGACTGTCAGTTCAAATACAATTTCTTGATTCTCTAAGGCTGCAGGTGCCACAAAAGTCGGCTGTGAAGAAGTATGATCATTCAGAATGACTGCGGGCCCTGACACTTGCGTCCATTCATAGACTAATACATCATCATCAATATCCGACACACCGGAAGCGTCTAACATAACGGTCTCAGATGCATAGACATTTTGATTCTCCCCTGCATCAACAATGGGTGAATCATCAACGCCATTAATCGTTACAATAATGTTTTGAACTGTATTATCTGTTGCTGTAATCAGAAAGTTATCACTAACATCTTCAATACCAGACAATCCCTGCACACGCGCTTGATCCAGCGTATAAGTCCATTTACCAACGCTATCTAAAACAAAATCACCATAGGTACCACTCTGAGCATTACTCACAAAAGAAGGGTTGTCATCAGCGTCGATGTCACCAATAGCAATTGCACCTGATACTGTTGTGATCTCACCAATATCACCCTCGGTAACCACGCCAGCAAGTTCTCCAGTCACTACCGCCTGGTCATTCGTTCCATCAATAGCAATAGTAATCTCTTGCTCCATTCCATTGTCAGCAGTCAGCGTTATGATATCGATAACCGTATCACCCGCATCCAAATCCTGTACAGTATTCTGATCCAGTGTATAGGTCCAATTGCCCGAACCATTGAGCAACAGACTGCCGTAGGTTCCATTTATGGCCGTTGCGGCAAATGCCGGCGTATCACTACTATCCGCATCAGTAATAGTTATACTACCTGTCGCTTCGGTCGTATCTCCCACTGCAGCTTCACTAATTGTTGCACTAAATTCACCGCTAATGATCGATAAATCATCGCTACCAGTTACGGTTATGGTTACTGTTGCAGGCGCACTAATCGCACCATCTGTATCGGTGGCCGTATAGGTAAAACTGATATCCCGGCTCTCCCCTACTCCCAAATAATCAAAATCATTACCTGGATCAATACTGTAACTACCATCACTATTAAAAATAAGTGTTCCCTCTTCAACATCCGTATTTAGGGAATAACCGTTGGTGTCGAGGTTGCCTTCAACATCTGTAGCTACAGGTACGACGTCATGAAGGATTGCATTTTCATCAGTTGTTACCGATGTGTTATTCACTACCGGCGAATTATTAACAGCAGTCACATTCACAGTAACTAAAGCAACATTTGATTCATTTCCCGCTGCATCTTTTATCGTGTAGGTAAAACTATCGTTTGTTGTTTCACCTCCATCATGTTGATAATCAACAGTACCATCATTGTTTATCGTTAAACTGCCATTTACTGGCCCAGAAATAATGGTAATGCTCGCGGGATCAATGATTGAATCATTATCTGTGTCGTTAGATATAAGCTTGATATTGAGACTATTACCTTCGGAAACCGTTACTTCATCGTCACTAGCTACCGGAGCGTCATCAACGGCATTGACGTTAATACTGAAGGTCTGACCGCTTAATGTATTTCCTGCGGGATCCTCAACGGTAAAGGAGAAACTGTCGCTGCTGGTGTTACTGCCATCATGCGTATACAACACCTTGCCATCAATAATATCTTGCTGCGTAAAACTATCGTTGGTGCCGTTGACCCAGGCACTGCCGTTTATCGTTAAACTACCGTTGGCGACATTGCCGACTGTGTAGATTAAGGAGGTGTCATCTGTATCCGCATCGGTAGCACTCAGCTCAGTTGCGCTCAGTGTGATATTCGCCCCTTCATTGACGGTGACGCTGTTATTAACCATCGCGGCGGTATCATCATCTACGGCGTTAACGGTAATACTAACCGTTTGACCCGCCAGGGTATTGCCTGCTGGATCTTCTACGGTAAATGAGAAACTGTCACTGGTGGTATTACTGCCATCGTGGGTATAAACCACCTTGCCATCAACAATATCTTGCTGCGTAAAGCTGTCGTTCGTACCGTTGACCCAGGCACCGCCGTTTATCGTTAAACTACCGTTGGTAACATCACCGACAGTGTAAATCAGTGCGGTGTCCGTGGTATCAGTATCCGTAGCACTCAGCTCCGTTGTGCTCAGTGTGACATTCGCGCCTTCATTGAGTGTGACGCTGTTATTGACGATCGTGGCAGTATCATCGTCTACGGCATCAACAGTGATGCTGAAGGTCTGACCCGCCAAGGTAGTACCCGTTGGGTCTTCTACGGTAAAAGAGAAACTGTCGCTGGTGGTATTGCTGTCATCGTGGGTGTAGACCACTTTGCCATCGATAATATCCTGCTGGGTAAAACTGTCATTCGTACCGTTTGCCCAGGCACTGCCGTTAATCGTTAGACTGCCGTTTGTCACATCACCAACGGTATAAATTAAGCTCGTATCCGCTATATCGACATCCGTTGCACTTAATTCACTAGTACTTAAGGTGACGTTAGCGCCCTCATTCAGCGTGACGCTGTTGTTAGCAACGACTGGCAATGCATTGACCTCAATAGCCACTGTATCGCTATCACTTCCACAACCATACAATGTTTCAATTTCAGCCACACTGAGTGCTCGACCAAAAAATTGAACGTCATCGTAAAGCCCCTGATGATAGAATCTATCAGTTCCGTTCGCGTTCATGGCGCCCAGATAAAACGCCTGACCATCTAAATTGCTCCCAGAATCCAACGCATGCTCAAACACACCATCGACATATAGACTGGCATTTGAACCGTCATTTGAAACAGATATCAGATGCCACTGATCATCATTAACCTGTGTTGTCGCCGACAAATAACTCTCATCGAACATTCCATCCAAGCCATGTCCAAAACCAATATAGCCATCATTGGTATTTATCCAAAAATCATCCGAGCCAAAACCCGATGAGGACATTCCCAGCATAGTTGGACGCTGGTAGAACAGAGCACTCGTTCCACTCTCACTGGTTTTCACCCAAAAACTGACAGTAAAAGTGTTAGCCAGACTGGAGCTCAATGCCGCTGGCATCTCGACATATTCGCTACCACCATCCAAAGAAATGACATTACCTCTGCTTCCATCAACCGCAATTGCTGCACCGTTATTCAGTGTCGCATCGTTACTGTTACCAGAGTCATCACCACCATCAGTTTCAAAGGTATATTTGGCAACGATGGCAGGATCGCCACCCAAACCATCACCAGTTATAACGGTTAAGGTTGATGTACCGCCAAACAGCGCATCAGAGCTAAAAATCAGCCCGTCCAGGGCCGCATTAATATTGGCAGTTGAACCACTGAGGACTATCTGTGAAGAACCATCACCACTTACTGTTAATCCAGCCGTTGATGCCAGGGTCAAAGTGCCATCATTGACAGACAATGTAACATTCAATGAGGCATTATCACTATCAGCAACGGTAATCGCATTACCATTACCAGCAGAAAATACCAATGTTTCGCCTTCGTTGACCGATTGCATACCCGGTACGGTGTTGACTGGCAAATCATTTACAGCGCTAACGTTGATAGTAAAACTCTGTCCGCCCAGCGTATTATTATCTGGATCCTTAACTGAAAAGCTCAAACTATCACTGGTGGTATTACTGCCGTCATGGGTATACACGACGTTGCCATCGATAATATCCTGCTGAGTAAAGCTATCATTGCTGCCGTTCGCCCAAGCGCTGCCATTAATTGTCAATGTGCCATTTGTGGGTGCAGAGACGGTATACACCAACGATGCGTCAGCAGCTTCAGTATCGGTGGCGCTTAAATGACTCGTAGTCAAGGTAACGCCGGCGCCTTCATTGAGGGTTACACTGCTATCAGCTAAAACTGGCGCAGTATCGTCAATAGCATTCACATTAATGGTAAGAGCCAGTCCTCCCAAGGTATTCATACTTTGGTCTCTAAGTGAAAAACTCAGACTATCGCTCGTGGTGTTACTGCCATCATGGGTGTAGACAACGTTGCCATCAATGATATCTTGCTGTGTAAAACTGTCGTTACTGCCACCAGCCCAGGCACTACCATTTATTGTAAGGGAGCCATTGGGGGGTGGCGCAGAAACGATATAGAGCAAGGCTGTGTCTGACGATTCCGTATCGGTGCCACTTAAATGACCGGCAGTTAAAGTGACGGCTGTACCTTCGTCAAGCGTCACACTGTTATTGACCAAAGACGGCATAGTGTCATCAAGAGGATTAACAGTGATAACAAAAGTCTGACCGCCCAAGATATTATTATTTGGATCCTTAACTGAAAAACTTAAACTATCACCAATGGTATCACTGCCATCATGCGTGTACACCACCTTGCCATCAATAATATCCTGCTGAGTGAAACTGTCGTTCGTACTGTTGGCCCAGGCACTGCCATTGATGGTCAGCGTGCCGTTGCTTGGCGCTGTAACGGTGTACACCAAAGAGCTATCGGCCGCTTCGCTGTCCGTCGCACCTAAATGACCGGTCGTCAAGGTCACGCCCGCCCCTTCATTTAAGGTCACACTGCTGTTGACCAGGGTCGGGGCCGTATCATCGACGGCATTGACGGTAATACTGAAGCTCTGTCCGACCAGTGTGTTGTTACTTGGATCCTTCACCAAAAAACTGAAACTGTCGCTCGTAGTCTCACTGCCATTATGGGAGTATACAACCTTGCCATCGATAATATCTTGCTGCGTAAAGCTGTCGTTCGCCCCATTGACCCAGGCACTTCCATTGATGGATAAACTGCCATTTGTCACGTCACCCACGACATAGATCAACGTGTTATCAGTGGTATCAACATCCGTAGCACTTAGGTCCGCTGCACTTAAAGTAACATTCGCTCCTTCATTTAACGTCACGCTATTATTAACAACCGTTGGCGCGTCATCATCCACTGCATTTACGGCAATACTAAATGTCTGACCGACCAGGGTATTCCCTGCAGGATCTTCGACCGTATAAGTGAAATTGTCGCTGACGGTATTACTGCCGTCATGCGTATACACGACATTACCATCAATAATGTCCTGCTGTGTGAAAGTATCATTGCCACCACCTACCCAGGCACCACCGTTAATGGTTAAACTGCCATTCGTGACATTACCTACCGTATAAATCAATGACGCGTTATCCGTATCAGCATCATTAGCACTTAGCTCAGCTAAGCTAAGCGTTACAACTGCAGCTTCGACCGTTATCATTGAACTATTAACAACAGTTGGCGCATCATCGTCTATAGCATTCACGGTGATACTGAAGGTCTGTCCGGCCAGCGTATTGCCTGCGGGATCTTCAACGGTAAAGCTGAAACCGTCACTGGTGGTATTACTGCCGTCATGGGTGTAGACCACCTTGCCGTCAATAATATCTTGCTGCGTGAAAGTGTCGTTGCCGCCAGCACCGACCCAGGCACCACCGTTAATCGTTAAGCTGCCATTCGTGACATTGCCTACCGTATAAATCAGTGAGGTGTCTGTCGTATCCGCATCGGTGGCGCTGAGCTCAGTTGTGCTTAAGGTGACATTCGCCCCTTCATTTAATGTCACACTGTTATTGACGATCGTGGCCGTGTCATCATCGACCGCATTGACCGTAATACTGAAGGTCTGTCCGCCCAGCGTATTGCCCGCAGGATCGGCTACTGTAAAGGAGAAACTGTCACTGCTGGTATTGGTCCCATCGTGGGTGTATACCACATTGCCACTGATAATGTCCTGCTGGGTAAAGCTATCGTTGGTGCCGCCACCGACCCATGCGCCACCATTAATCGTTAAACTACCATTGGTGACATTACCCACGGTGTAAATTAAGGCCGTGTCAGTGGTATCCGCATCGGTGGCACTTAACTCGGTTGTGCTTAAGGTGACATTCGCCCCTTCATTTAAGCTCACACTGTTATTGACGATCGTGGCCGTGTCATCATCGACCGCATTGACCGTAATACTGAAGGTCTGTCCGGCTAATATATTGCCTGCAGGATCTTTAACGGTGAATGAGAAACTGTCGCTCGTGGTATTACTGCCGTCATGCGTATACACCACCTTGCCATCGATAATATCTTGCTGCGAAAAGCTGTCGTTGCTGCCGCCACCGACCCAGGCTGAGCCATTAATAGTTAAACTGCCGTTGGTCACGTTACCCACGGTATAGATCAAGGTGGTGTCAGTGGTATCGACATCGGTGGCACTGAACTCGGTTGTGCTTAAGGTGACGTTTGCGCCTTCATTTAATGTGACACTGCTATTAACGATGCTGGCTGCCGTATCATCAACATTATCAATATTAATCGTTATATCAGCAGCATCCGCAGTATCTCCATCAGTGGCTG
Source organism: Gammaproteobacteria bacterium (assembly GCA_003353945.1). GTDB lineage: Bacteria > Pseudomonadota > Gammaproteobacteria > Pseudomonadales > PIVM01 > PIVM01. The sequence goes on along the minus strand of PIVM01000047.1, from coordinate 11,476 downwards.
ATACCGTTAATACATACTGAGTTGTACTCTCATAATTCAAATTGGTGTTGTCATCAACAGTGATCTCACCAGTACTGCTATTGATGGCAAAGATGTTATCGTCATTGCCGCTACTAATACTGTAGGTTAAGGCCGTACCATCTTGATCAGTATCGTTTCCTGTGTTCGCTTCGTTAACGTTGTAAACCGACGTGCCATTAGTTGCGCTTTCGCTCAAGTTCGAAGCGGTCGCATCATTGATCACTGGCGCTGTATTATTTACTGTAATAGATAGTGTATCGGTATCAACACCATAGTCCGCTGCGCTAGTGGTTGCTGTATCCAGTATATTCGCAGCACTCCACGCTGTTTCTCCAACTCGCAAATCATCAAAGTAGGCATTAATTCCATACGTGGTGTATCCAAGTGTGGCACTGTAACGACCACCCAAGGCGATATTTTGTGCATTTAAATCATCGCCAGATGACAGACTAGCCTTAAAGCCTCCATCAATATATAAAGACAGGTCGGCGCCATCATTGGTCAGGCTAATATGATGCCAAGTATTATCATTAACAACCACACCGCTACTGGTGTGCTCCAAGCTGGTATTACCACTGTTTAAATCAGATGACAAACGCAGGGTGCCGTCGGTGTGAAGCCAGAGATTAAGACGCCCATCATTAACAAGGTCAGTGTACGTTCCCAGCAAAGAAGGCGCAGTCAAATAAGTTCCACCACCCGAATCACCGGTTTTAACCCAAAAACCCACACTGAAAATGGAATCATCTGCTCCCATCAGGCTTTGGTCGATCAGCACTTCACCGGCATCAAGGGCATTATTTCCAGTGGTTTGCAGCACTCCTCCACGGCCACTGCCACCATCAGGGTCGGCTACCTGGCTGGCACCACTATTCGTAAGATCATTATCGCCAAATATATCGCTTGTCTCATTAACCTCAAAGTTGTAGATGGCGTTACTTTGAGTAGAGGTCGAAGTGACGGTAATACTTGCAGCTCCCTCAGCAGCCGGAGAAAAAGTCATGCCTTCCAGCGCAGTATTAATTGCCGCCACAGTACCGCTAAACGTCATTACGGCATCAGACGTTCCATCCCCACTACTGAAAGATAAGCCAGCAACCGTTGATAAGGTCAGAGCGCCGTTGCTACTGTTAAGCGTCACGCTTATTGTTGAAGAATCCGCATCCGTAATCGTAATCGCATTTCCGTTCCCACTAGAAAACACTAAATCATCTGAAACTTGAACGGACTGACTGGCAGGGAGACTGTTAACAGGCGCATCATCAAAGGCTGAAACCTCAATGGTAGAGCTACCCACATTGCTATCAAGATCGCCATCATTAACCGTCCAGCTAATCGTGCGATCACCCGTATCCGCGTTATCACTGCTATTGGTGTACGTCACCTTTTCCAGCATTGCTTCAAACTGTGCTTTGGTAATAGTACCAGCAGTGTCCGCCGTGATAGTTAACGTTCCGTTTATAGTGTTAAACGCACTAACAGTGACACCCGCCACTACATTCCCTGCATCGATTGCAAGAGTATCCTCACCCGTTTGAAAATTGCCGGTGATCTGTATTGTGGCTGATTCGATATAAGTTTCATTAGTATCGGCAAGTGTGATATCGCTATCGATGTATTGGGCACCATCGCCTTCTGTGTAGGAAAGAGTACCGCCAAGACCACTCAATACTGGTGCAGTATTTCCGGTGACTGATATATTAACCGTATCAGTTGTTGACAGCGGCCCATTATAGATGTCCGTTACTTCGCTAGCGGAAAGAGCTTTGTCAAAAAAACGTACTTCATCAAAAGAACCCTGATGATGGAAAGAATCACTGGTACTGGTATTATTATGGGCTCCCAAATAAAACTGGGTGCTATTTAGTGAGTTACCGGAAGATATCGTGGTTTCCAGCGTACCATCAACATAGAGCCTAGCATTACTGCCATCGTTGCTCACAGTAATCAAGTGCCAAGCATCATCATTAATCTGCGTTGTGCCTGAAAGATACTGTTGGTCACCGCCATTAAGCGCATGACCAAAGCCGATATAGCCATTACTAGTGGTAACCACCATGTCATTACCACCACCGGCGTTTTCAAATCCAATTAAAGCTGGTTGATCATAAAAATTGGCACCTGTTCCATTTTCAGTCGTTCTCACCCAAAAACTGAAACTGAACACCGATAAGCCAGAAGTTAAGCTGGAAGGCAACGCTGCGTAATCATCAACGCCATCTACTGATAGAACATCCCCCCTTGTCCCGTCTGTCACAAAGGAGGCTTCCGCACCAAGTGTGATATCAGCACTATTACTCAACGCATCCGTCGCATCACTCAGTTGATAGATCGCTTGAGCACTCGCATCGTTATCCAGCGGGTTTGTTTCAATATCTGTTGTTACCAGAGTGATATCGGCAGAGCCAACATAACTTGCCGCGGGATCATAGCTCATACCCTCCAGAGCAGCGTTAATCTCGGCGGCAGTACCAACAAATGTCATTGAGGTATCTGCAGTGCCATCACCACTGCTAAAGGTCAGCGGGCCAGTTTGGGCTGCGTTAAGTGTCAATGTGCCATTGATAACTGAGAGCGTTACTTGTAAATCTGCAGCTGCGTCGTCTTCATTATCGACAGTAATGGCATTGCCATTTGCGGCAGAAAATGTAAGAGAAGTGTCTTCCTGTGTTGACTGGGCGCCTGGAACCGAATTAATGGGCGCGTCATCTACAATGGCAAAGGTGATTGAAGTAGCCGCTGCTACAGTACTTTCAACACCATCACTGACTGAAACATTAAAACTCGGGGCAGTTTCACTATTATCATGAACGAATTGAATTTCACTGCTAGTGATCTGTGACTGAGTAAAATTGGTAATTGCCACTCCGGCATTACTGACTTCTTCAAACTGACCGTTACTGACTGAGCCAACCGTAAAGGTTAAATCCGAATCGTTGTCGTCACCATCCGTTGCCGAAAGATCACTCGCACTGAGAACAACGGTTTCTCCTTCGTCAACCGTTAGACTGTTATTTGCAAGGACGGGTGCCTGATTGAGGGTATAGTGAACCTTGGCATAAAAATAATCATAGTCATAGGTTTCATCACCATAAGAATGATCATTTATCGCCGTAATCCTGACTTGAAAGTTAGCATTATATAGCTCGCTTTCACTCCAGGTACGTCCCCATGTATCGGAACTGCCGCCAGTGGTTTTGTCGTCCCAACCGATACCACCAGTACTCCAGGAAATTTCATGTGAACTACTTGTCCAGCTCGTACCACCATCCCAGGACAACTCCAATGAAACCTCTGGAGTTTCCGTCCATCTATCTGCCTGACCTTTGATTTCAATGCCATCAATGGACTTTATGTTCAAGCCAGAAAAACTATTTTCGTAATTGAAATCACCGAGAAACATTTGCTGACCAATAGTCCCTGTGGCATAGGAACCATCATCCATCCGAATGTTGCTGACGTTAGTCCAATCACCCGTAATATCGTTGGTCTCTTTAAAAACGGTACTGGCCAAAGTCCCGCTGTATGACTGCAGTGACTGAGCACTAATCGGCACCATCAAGCCTTGCTGAAGTTCACTCTCATCACCATCAGATGCTGCTTCCAAATCCCAGTCGCCATCGCTACCTGTTATATCATCCGAAGCAAACACATCCGCATGGGCCGCATCAGCCAGAGCATCCAGCAACACCTGCCCTTGTTCACCCTGCCCAGTTTCACATCCGTAAAGATAGATATTGGCGTTTTCATCAAGCGCATCACCCAGTTGCTCCCAAACATCGGTATGCTCGCCAATGGACTCAGCCGTAATATCTTCATTACCTAACTGAAACTGACCATCATCACCGTGAGAGATAATGCTCAACGAATCTATTTTCTGCTGATTTTCTTCCGCCCACAGCGTCACTTCGGCAATAATATCGGCAGCGGAATCTTGAGTGCTATCGTAAACAAAGTAGTGATCGGCATCCTGGGCCGCAGCTTCCAGCATCTCTTGATCTGCCAATGCGCCATCCACCAACACAACATCAACAGTAGCTGAATAGAGTAGACGTGCCTCAAGCACTTCAATAACAGGTTTACAACGCGGTGATTTTTTATGCTTCATCGTATAGTGTTATCAATCTCTAGTTTAAGCAAGAAATTTCAATTAGTGGTTATTTGGATCATCTCATCCTTTCTAGAGTGCTATTAGCAGTGTCCTTCAGCACCACTCCCTAATCCTGTTAGCCCAGCCTATATTGTGGTTTATATTTTAAACAGTTCGGTTACGGAAGATTGGCGCGAAAGCTCCTACTACAGGAGATCGGTTTATCCTATTGTTTTTTTTAGTTATTTAAGAACAGACTCGACTTAGATGAAATTATTATATAGAGCGCGCAAGTATATGCCTTTTAAGGATTTTTTATTATTCTGACCAAAAACGACTCCGCATTTGCCTGCGGATCGATTTTCGCCCATGTTTCAGCGATTTTTTTACATAAACCGAATACCGCATTTCAAGCCACTGGGCAGCTCAAAATCATGATTCTCAAGCTCTAGCTGTACGCCAAAAGTACCGCTTGCCACATCAATGCCACGATCAACTATCACTACTTTGGCAAACTGCACCTGCTTATCCATCGGGGCTTCTGGCATAATCGAAGCACCCATCCCCTCCTTGATTTGGCCAAACAGCGCGACAGGTAAAAGCACCTCCACTCGCAGTGGGTCGAGCTGAGCGAGGGTTATTACAGGTTCATCCTCCACATATTCACCTACCGATTTATGACGTTCAACAACAACACCATCAATAGGACTGGTGACAACTCTGCGTTTTAAGGCTGCCTGTGCCATTTCCATCTCAAGCTGTGCCAACACCCGGTTGTTTTTTGACAATCGAAGATTGCTCTCAGCCAGCAGCTTTTCAGTTTCAGCCTCATCAACTTTATGAAATGGTACCGCTTTTTTCTTATAGAGATCCTTCAGACGTTTCAGGTTTCGTTCGCTAAAAGCCAAGCTGTCTTTCGCAGATTTCACCTCATCCTCTATTGCCGCCCTGGCTTTTCGAAGCTTCACCGTTGCCTGTTCAACACCTGACTCTAATTGGGCCAAAACCTGCCCTTTTTTCACAGTCTCGCTCTCTTCTGCACTAATTGAAGTCAACAATCCTCTCACAGAAAAACTGATTTGAACTTGCTGCCAAGGATTAATCAAACAATCAAATTCCGGCAAATCATCACTCAACGCAAAAGAACTACAACAGGCTAACAACCCAGTCAGCAAAAGATCTATTACTATCTTTTTCATATTCTCCTACCTAGATGCCCAACGTCTTCATAAATAACTGCCTTAGCGTAAGGTATAACTGCACGGCTAATGGTTCAGATCCCAATTCAAACTTTACCCATGCTCGCCCTCCCAACCAGCTCTCAACGGGAGGATTATGTAGTTTTATCTCAAACTGAAACCATTCCTCAAGCGCCGTGTTGCCCGTCTCGTCGGCAGGGTCTGCAGCAACCTCACCACCAAACATTGAAGAAAGCACCGCACTGGGCAGGGTTTTGCTCGAATTTGGTATTTTCCTTATGATTGAACCTTCAAAAACATCACTTGGCCAATGAGCCACTTTCAGCGTTACATCGTTTTTATGTTGATAATTAGCTAATATCAAACCAATATCATTCTGACTCACGATAGTTCTCACGACTGTTTCACGCCTATCAACAACATAGGCTAACAGATCTCCCTGCTCTACAAAACGGTTATGCATATCGCCCGTACCAGGCGGAAGGTAGAAACTGCCTTCTGCCTGGCTTACTACTGTTAACTGACCCAATCGCTCCTCAATTATCTCCAGTTCAGCACGCTGAGCATTCACGTCCTCCTTAATCTGCAACGCCTGCACTCTATCCTCAGCAAGCGCAGCATTGTAGTAAGACAGCTCTTCAGCCAAACGAGCTTTCGCAATTTCGCGCTCAACTTCAAGATAAGGATCACTCAATTGGAAAAGCGGCTGACCAGCCATCACATTTTCGCCTTCAGTAACCAATAATAGTTCAACAAAGCCATCTGTTCCTGCTCTTATCTGGGCTTTATCTGGCATCCAAACAACTGCAGGCATCATACGTTGTAGTGGCAATGGCACGAAAACGAATAACACCACGAAACAAATAAATAAAGAGGATACAGTAACAACAGCCTGCTTTTTCTTATCCCCTAAATTTGAACCTAGCAGATAGTGGAAAAATTTCAGCATAGGTTTGAACACCATCTGCACTAAAAACCACGCACCCAACAGTATCCCCAGCAATAGGTATTGTTGCGCCGCAAAAAAGGCAATACCACTCAATAACGCAATACGATAAAGAAACGCTGCGAGCCCATACCCTGCTAACCACCAACGTTCTCTCTTAGCCGTAACGAAATGTGCATCCTCCAGACGAAACAAATGGCGTTTAAAAAGGTAACGCCAGTACAAAACAGATCGGGTAGCAAGATTTGGCATTTCCAGCAGATCTGACAGTAAGTAGTAGCCATCAAAGCGCATTAAAGGATTACCATTAAAAAACAGTGTCGATATGCTGCATACGATCATCGTATTATAGGCAAATTGACTGACCAGCCCTGACTCAACATTCAACCAGATAAACAGTGCCAACGCGGCAACAAATAACTCCACCATGATACCAATGGCATCAACTAACAGACGGTGGCGTTTTTGAACAAATGTGGATGCGGCAGACGCATCCACATAGGGCAGCGGGATGCCAAACATAAACATAATGCCCATTTCACGGACTGAACCACCGTGTATGCGTGTTGCGAAAGCGTGGCCAAACTCATGTAACATTTTTGTGACTGGATAAATCAACCACAACCACAGGAGATTCTCAGGACGTAAAACGCGATCAACCACATTATCGGTAATCTCAGACCAATGCATCGCACCCAACAGCAGTCCCAGTACAACAACAAGCAACCAAATGTACCAAACGGCATAGGTAAACACGGGCTTAGCATATTGCAGATATTTTAGAAGAAACCGATTGGGATCCCACAGTGGAATACGAATGGCCAGCGGGTTTCGCAACTTACTTAGCCAGCCCTTGTTGGCACTGGGCCTATTGGGCATATTGGCTGGCGCCTGCTGGTCAGTCGTTACCAATCCCTCATGCAGAAACTGATTAATGACCTCTAGCAAATCAACTTCAGTAAGCACTTCGCCTTTTTTCTTTTGATGCCCTTCATCTTCGCCGTGTGCAGATATGGCATCAAGAATTTGGACCAGTGTGTGGTTACCATCACACATAGCAATAATCTGCCAGGCTTCTGCGTTAATTCGATGCAAACGTTCACTGCCCGCACGCTGTAACACATACCACTGTTCTTCACGGAAAAAGCGTCTGTTAACAGTGATATCGTCACAGATTTTCGGTGTTAAATTCTGGGCCTGCTGCCATGCTGATTGCAACAGTTGTTTACCATCGTTTGTTTGAACCACGTTATAACCGCCACAACCAAAGTGAAATCCAATCATAACTGCGGTGGAACCATATCCACATCAGCGATTTCGAAGCCACCTCTACTTTGGCAATTCCTGTCATGCCTATGCTTATTAACGGCATTTTTTCCTTGAGCTTTGCCTCTACCTGAAAGTAGCTTTTGCCGTATCGTGTTGTCACTACTGGCGTGATTTTTTCCACTCCAAATGCCAACGGACTATCGGGCAGACTGGATAGTAAAACCACGCCGGTTTGTCCCACTTTCAGATCAACAATATCACGTTCATCAACTTGCAACTGCAACTGGTAATCATCCAACTTGGCAACCTCATAGAGTACATCACCCCGTTTTGTTGGAGCCCCCAGCGACTTCCTCAAATCTCCCGACGTGACCACACCATCAAAGGGTGATTTCAGTATCAAACGTTCAAGCTGATTATCAAGCAAAGCAATTTGCGCATTGGCCTGATCCAACTGTGCTTTCAGTACGTTGATTTGCACGCGATCATTATTGCCCAGCGCACTGTTATAGGCTTTCTTATACTGCGTTCGTTTTCCTAGCCACTTTCTTTTTTCCAGCTGCAAATCGCTATTATCTAATGCTGCCAGCACTTGCCCTTTTTTCACCCTATCCCCAGGAGAAACATTTGCTTCACCAATAAAACCATCCTGCGAAGCTGCGACTACTAGCTTTTTATTACTGTCCAGCAAAGCATCCGCACTTACCTCATAGCGGCCTGGAATAAAAAATGTGCATATAAAAACAAAAACCGCTAAGCCTGCAAGTGCTTTTGTTATCCAACTACTGTGTTTAAAAGACTGTCCTAATCCTTTAGGCTTCGTATCTTCACTTTTTAAACGAATTATAGGGCCGAGTAGGATTGCGACCTGCTCGTAAAAATGTAGCGATGTATCATCAATCTTATCACCCTGTAGATTTTCCAGTACTATTGCACCCACCACTGTTTCATTGTGAATCATAGGGATGGTACATACGGCATTAATTTCATGCTCCTGCAGTAAGCGTCGATGAGAATGTGTTACCAATCCCTCACCAGGCATATAGGGTGTTAACAACACCGTAGCGCCTTGGTCAATCGCCTCCTCCATCGCATTTTGGATTGGCTCTATAAAATTGGGCACATCCTCAACACGTTGACTGTCTGAAATGGCAATAACACTGACGTGATGCTGCTTTACAACGCCCAAACTGACTCGAGCACTGCCCAAACGCCTTTTCAGAGAATCAACAATAACTTGTGCTGTTTTCTCTAAGTTCTCATGCTTTAATGCCAGCGCTAACAACTCCACAAAACCAACCAGGCGCCCATCTTTCGCACGAGTATGTTTTCTCTCCTTCGCCAACCAGGAAAACCATTCGCAACCCCATTCTAAAAATCGCCCAATATCCTTTGCCTTCTTTTTATCCCCTCCACTTATCATCAGAGTGATAACACCAAAGCACATCCCCCCGACAATAATCGGACAAGAAATAACCGTATACCTACCATTACGATCAAATCTGTAGGAGACTGTTTTCTTTTTGCTATCGAGAAGTTTTTCTGAAAAGGTTGTCAATGACGAAGATGCGGGCTTGTCTTCCGGCCAGCATGCCATAACTTCGAAAGGCCCAATGCCGGGCGGTCCCAATAGCACAATACCGTTGAGAGTTTGTTCTATATAGTGACATTGGAGCTCTAACCAAGCCTGTGTAGTCTGATCCATTTCTTATAACAACTATTTGATTTTCAATTAATAATAGATCAGCTCTAGGAATATGCCATCCTATAAGTTATGCAAAAACCGTAGAAAATCATCGCCTGCACTAACCCCTCCCATTCTGTGCAAGTATTTCTTTTTCTCAATCATCAAGCATGGAGCAAAACAGAATTGCAAAGCTAATTACAAATCACTCTATTTTCGAAAAATAGCCTGCTTTTTTATCAGAAAAATGAAAGAAACAGCTGATCTGATTTTATTCTATGGTATTGATAGTAGCTCATACTTTTGGCCAATTTATGCTTTCGAGTGTACACTACCAACACGGACTGAATTGTGCATTGTATGTATCATTAACTGTCACTGCGGCAGAAAGATCATTCAGAAAACAGACTTATTACACACATATCGCGCACCTATTATGTGGGATTATGATTAAAAATTACTTGCAAGAAATTGATTACCATTTTTTTTCAGACAAACGTTTGGATGAGTAGATTGTGTTAATAAAACCTGACGTTATCCAGCGATTATATATCATCGATATTCACTGCTCCGAAAACAGAACATCCCGAAAGCAACGATGCTGAAACACATTTATGGTCATGACAAGAGTTTGGGACCTATCTTTATTGTCGAACCAGGTATCTTAGGATGAGTTCATTACGTAAAAACCAGTACAGCCTAATTACTCTATCGATCATTATTTTTCTTATCATACTGTTTATCAGCCTATTATCTCTCGTTACCTTTCAGAAGCAGCTAATGCGGGATCAAACCATCGAATCTGCTCAGGTCATATCCAGTGCAATCCAGGAATTCAGAACTGTTTACACCTCAGAAGTAGTCGAAAAAGCAGTTAAACAAGGCATACAATTTAGTCACGATTATGATGAGACACCGAACAAACTTCCCCTGCCAGCCACCTTGAGCAAACTACTTGGAGACCGTATTGGCTTACGTGAACACGGAGCCAAGTTCGGGCTTTACAGCAATTACCCTTTCCCATGGCGAAAAAACGAGATAAATCCATCAGATCCTTTCCGCCAGGATGCCTGGAAACAATTATCGGCAAAACCGAACAAGCCTTTTTTCCGATTTGAAGACTCTGAAACTGGCCCAGTCCTACGATACGCCACAGCAGACCTTATGCGGGAAGCTTGCGTTCGATGCCATAACTCCCATCCACAAACACCCAAAAACGACTGGAAAGAGGGCGATTTGCGCGGAATTGTAGAAGTCACACTGCCTCTACGTCATTTAACGTCCGACTCCAGTTTTAATCTTAAATTGGCCGCTGCAGTGTTGTTGCTGATCATATCGGTGCTATTTACTCTTGTTGTGCTTCTCATTTCCAGAATGCGTCATACGGCACAACTACTGGAACAAAGCATCGTCTATCGAACCAGTGATTTGCAGCAAGAAAAAAACCTCCGTGAACGCGATGATCAACATGTTATGCGTATGGAATCGAAAATGGCCTATATGCGACGCTTGACTTTTTTAGGTCGAATTGCTCACAGTGTTGTTCAACAATTGAATACAACTCTTACTCCCTCTATGGAACCACCGGCAGTACAAGCCAAGACGCTACTCAATCAGCTATTATGTATTTGTGAATCAGAAAACGGTGAAAACGAAAACATCAACCTTGTTAGTTCTTCCGAAGAGCTGTTAGCAATATGTCGTTCATTCATTACCTCAACCACAGAACTCAACTTAACAACAAAAATCCAGGAGATTTTCGTTCATATCAATCTGTTCGAGTATTATCAATTGCTAATAAAACTGATCACTCAAGCTGATCAGACTATCCAAAACAGTAATGGTAAAATTGACATTCAGTTATCTATCGAACAAATAAATGAACCGCAGGAACTAACAAATTTTAGAATCAATCAAGGTTCCTACGCTGTCATTTGCATTAAGGATAATGGGACAGGAATGAACGAACAAAGCAGGCAACAATTTTTAGCTTCAAACACATTTGCAAACAAACAAGTTGACGTATACGGCTTAAGTTGGGCTGAAGTCCTGCACACAGTCAAAGATGTACAAGGGGGTATTGACCTGCAATCGGAAACAGGAAAAGGTGGTACTTTCATGCTATACCTACCGATAGCAGATATGCAGGACTAGTGCAGCGTCTCATTGATTCTTCCCTCGTAATTGGCAATTCAAAGCGCTATAAATAGAGCTTATAATGAAGCCTTGTAGGGTTTTTGTTTCCAAGCATCTAGATGATATATAAA
>PIVM01000046.1 GCA_003353945.1 Gammaproteobacteria bacterium | reverse complement strand
GCTTTCTCACCGAGGCGTTCAAATGGGAGCATATTGGAATATGTAAGCATTTGAACAACGAAGGTGAGGGAGCAGGGAGCAAGCGTAATTGGAAAATTTATTTTTTCCGCGGCCCTAAGCCAATCTTACACCGCATGTAAAAACCACAAACGTCAGCAACGGGTGATTCCGGGCATTGCTGATTGGGCATATCAGCTATTAGGCAGTGTCCGAGATAAGGGTGAATTGTTGATCGTCTAATTGCCTGCATGCTGATCATATCTTATCCATATATTGGCAAGTTAGAGCTGCAGCCAAGCGAATAACCCGGCAGGGTTTGACTAGCTTTGAAGAGTCTCATTCGGACGAAGCGCCGATTTAGAAGCACGTTGCTGGTCTCGAAACCAACAAGCCGCTTCAGCAATAGATTCTTCCACCGGGCGTGGATTCCAATGCAATTCTTTGCGGGCTTTGGAATTATCAAAACCTTTCACGATACATGTAAGCCGCAAAGAGGTAACTGAAACCTCTGTCTCTCTACCAAGCAACCAACTTCCGCGCTCCGAGAGCCAGCAGCCCAAATACATAAGCCACATCGGCATGCTGTAAACAGGGAAGGGGGTTCCAGCAGCTTTAACTGCAATCGACCATAATTCCTTAAGCGTGAGCGTTCGGTCTGTAATGATATAGCGCTCACCATGTCTTCCGTGTTTTTCGGCAAGTAGTAATGCATCAGCCGCATCACTGATGCCCACTGAACTAAATGTGCCAGCCCATGCTGGCAAGAGGCCACGTAACACCATGGTAATCATCCAGCCATGCGGTGTTGGCTCTCTGTCTTCTTTGCCGTAGGTCATGGCGACATTGCAGGCAACACCGGGCAGGCCGCGCTTGCAGTAATCCAGAAAAAGGTTCTCGGCCTCAACGCGTACTTTTACGTATTCGCTTGCTTGATCATGCCAGTTAAATTCATCCTTTTCGCTTGCAACTCCTGAGTCATTAAGGCCAATAGTCATAATCGTGCTGGTGTAAACAAAGCTCTCAACCTCAAGTTCCATCGCGATGTCCAAAACATTTCGTAAGCCTGCAACATTGGTAACACGTAGTGGTGCGGGATCTTTTAACCAGGCGCGGGTATCTACCACGCAATAATAGATAGTAGAGCAGCCCTGCATTGCTTTGCGTAGTGACGCGGGATCGCACACATCGCCAATGGCATGTTCAAATTCCAAATGCTCAATAGCGGATATGTTGCTGCTGGCACGGGTAAAAATACGAAGATCTCGTCCCTCATCAGCCAAGGCCCTTACCACATGGCTGCCAAGGAATCCGCTTGCTCCCATTACTAAGGTTTTGCCTGTTGTCATTTTCTTATTATCCTCGTGTGATCACTGATTCGCTTACCTTTTTGCTCGCTTTTTTATTTATTTATCAAGGCTGCTTCTTTGCATGTGCCGATTGTGGATTGGCGTGTTGTGAGTCTATTTACTTTATAATTGAAGCTGATTAACCATGCAAGTTAGAAATGGTTAATGTGCGATCAGCATTTAAGCTGGGCAAACGTGAGCGATGTGTAACGAAAATGTGTGTATTTGCAGTTAGGCCTGTCGGTCTGTGTTTCTGCTCTGTATGAAATCTATCGAGTTTATAAGCTGGCTGAGCAAGGCGCAATTTTCACGGTCCTTATTCCGCGTTCATACGTTATGCATCCCTCCATCGTAATTTTGCTCCAAATCAGGTTCACCACAATGTTGTAAAATCTCCTCGCGGACACGGTTCCTTAATTGAACGGCAGCAGCCCAATCTCGTCCGATGGGTGGAACCGGTTTTCCGATAATGACGTTAACACTGCCCCTTCTGGGAAACCAACTGTTTTCACGTAGTTTGGACCGTGTCCCAGTCATCGTGATAGGCACGATAGATGCTCGCGCATCAACAGCAGCGACAAATGCTCCCATATGAAAAGGCCTTAAACCTGGAGCACGTGTAAATGTCCCTTCTGGGAAAAAGAACAAAGAATTACCCGCTGTCGCAACTCTAGCCAAATGATGTGCATCCACTACACCCTTTTGCATATCGAACCGCTCAACATACTCTGTTCCAATTTTGTTTAAAAACAGTCTTGCAATGACACTTTTCTTTAACTCTACCTTTGCTACAAAGCTGTATCTCACCGGCAATTTTGCCATCAATATCAATCCATCCAAATAACTGGCATGATTAGCCACAAAAATATGGGTGTGTTTCCTGGGTAGTTTCTCTAAACCGATAACCCGTACGGGTGTATAGCACAGCTTCAACCACAAACTGGCCATTTTGCTGATGAAACCCCAGGCTAATGATGCTGGCAACAGCAAAGCCGCCAGCAACCAGCTGAGCGGTGCAAGCAAGGTCATCCATCCCCAGCAATAGGAGGCATAGGCTATATCGGCAGCCTGTCGTTGCGCCCTCAGTAACACGGGCTTGATTGCTGCCAGTGTTATTCGAAGCATCTGTAACCACACAGCCCGTTGTGCCGCGCCGATTTTACCGTCTTCGTACAGTTCGCGACTGGCTGCTCGACGTATTTTTCCGCTAGATGTTTTCAATACACTATGTGGAGGCGCCAGTACAATATCATCAGCTGGAGTCCCCATTAAATCCACACAAAAATCGGAAATCGCACCACGTAATCGCGTTTTTTCTGCTTCATTGACCTCGCGGGTTTCAGCCATAATTACCAGTCGCTCAGTCTCAATGTGGGGATCTTTACTGGCAAACACAGCAACACAGCCCTTGCGAATCCCGTCAATTTCACTGACTCTTTCTTCCAGCTCGTGAGGATAGAGGTTGCGCCCAGCGCGGATAATAATATCTTTGATGCGACCCGTAACATACAAATCACCAGCGGCCATATAAGCCATATCCCCAGAGTCAAGCCAATCGCCATTAAACAACTGCCTGCTCGCCTCTGCATTGCGAAAATAACCACTCGTCGCTGACGGTCCTTGAAATTCCAGTCGTCCTTCTTGTCGCTCCGCTAATTCAAGCCCGGTGTCATCAACGATGCGAACCTGGTGCCCTGGAATGGGGAATCCAAGTGCAACAAACTCAAGTGTGCCAGTGGAACCAGCAGGGGCAGGAAGCGCCTTACCACTATCCATAAATGGATCGCGCAATACAGTGTCAACCACGGGTGTACGGCCCATAGTGGGAAGCGTCAGACCCACTGAAGATTCAGCCAGCCCATAAACAGGGGCCATTGCAGACGATCTAAATCCGTAGCAGGAAAAACGTTCGGTAAATCGCACAATGGTTGCGGGACTTACGGATTCCGCTCCATTAAACGCGGCTCGCCAACAACTAAGATCCAAGCCCTCCAGTTCTTCATTTCTCGCCTTTTTCAAACACAACTCATAAGCAAAGTTTGGCGCTGCAGACAATGTGCCACGATGCCGATGTATTGCCCACAACCAGCGTTGAGGATTGGTAAGAAAGGCTATTGGAGACATAGAAACCAGCGGCATGGCGAAATAAAGACTTGCCAGCCAAGAAGCAATCAAGCCCATATCGTGGTAAAGAGGTAGCCAGCTTACGAACACATCAGTGGAATCCACTTGCATGACACGCCCCATGGCTCTTATGTTTGCAAGCAAATTTGCATGGTTGAGAATCACGCCTTTTGGCGTGCCTGTGCTGCCGGAGGTATATTGCAAAAACGCAATATCAAGACTGTTTTGCTTAATTGGACCGAAAAATGCCACCTCATGATTTTGCCGTCGGATCTCACTTATTGCATAGATTCCTTTTAAATTTGGCACCTGTGCTTTTAATAATTTGGCGATACCTTTTGCTTCAGGAACGGTCAACAACAAACGTGTTTGCGCATTATTCAGGATTCGTCCATGCCTGCGCAGGTGATCTTCAAGTTGAGAGGGGCGCGCTGGGGGATATATGGGGACTGGCACACAGCCAGCCAATAGAATGCCAAAAAAACAATCAAAATAGTCTCGACAGGTCGGTAGCATAATGGCAACGGACTGACCACTGTCCACATTGCAATGCTGCAATCCGGCTGCAATCTCCGATGCACCCAGATAGAGATCAGCGTAGCTGATTTCAATAACCTGCTCCGCATCACCGTAAAGATAAATATGGGTACGATCGGGATGTTTGTTAACATGCCAGGTTAAGACTTCCGTCAATGTTTCAATCTGACCAGGTACTTGTGCTGCCTCTCCCAAGCTGAGAGATGTAACAGTACTCTCCGTCATTTCTTGCGCAGCACTCGGATTGGCTCGCACAATTTCACGTAGAAGATCTCGAGGCGTTTCCATTCGCGCTAAAAGCTGTTGAGGCAGACTGACCTGAAATGACTGTTGAATCCGATAAAACAGATCCGCCATCGTGAGGCTGTCAAAACCCAGTTCCCTGTCGAGCACACTATCCAGAGTTACATCGACTGAATGGTGATAAGTACCTTGAAACTCCAACCGGTGCTTGTCGATCAGATCCAGTAATCTTCTAGCTGTTTCTTCGATACTTTCAATATCATCAGTTAGTTGAATACTGTCAATATTTAAGTTATTGCTATTGTTAGTGTCTATTGCCACAATCGCATCCTATTGCGGATCTTATCATATGCATAGTAAACCAATTTAGTGCGATAGGCGCGAGGTAATGAAATAGTTTATCCTAAGAGAATGCTATGTTAAACAGAATATGCAATAAAGAAATTATGGCTTTTTTCTTCAGCACATTTTTCAATGACGCCCTTCCAATTCTCATGTTTTCTGAAAAAAATATAGAATAAACCGCATTATTACTCTAATGCATTATCGAAGTGACAGAAGTCCGCGTAAAATTTAAAAGATGACTCCGACAAATTGTATTGTTCGTAATATAAGGACCTGCATATTTTGCATGGTTGCTGTTACAGACTGTTGTTATGGTGTAGAAATATGCTCTCCTACTGCTATTTCTTATTACGAATCCATTACAAACACTAGTGGCCATAAGAACAAACTGGCATTTAGTCGTTATGATTTGGAATCCACCCACTTTGACAATAGTCTGGGCGGCATTGAAAGCAAGGGCTATGATATTTCTATCCAGTGGCATCAGAAAGCGAGCAACGAAAACGGTGTAAGATGGGCAATATTTCATAACTACACGCCATTGAATACTAGTGGCTTGCTTGAACCAGTACATAGTCATCTACACAAATTTGGTACATTAGTTCAGCTATATGCACAGTTAACCAGAGGGCGTATTTTTCTCGGTTTCAATCCCGCCATATCCGCATCATCAAATGTCATGAAAGATCCTGAACAGTACAACCGAAAAGCTCTTCAACTAGCAGGCTCAATACATTATGAATCTGCACTTAGCAACAATTTGACGTCGTTGTTTGGATTATGTTCAGACAATCGATTTGGCTTCAAACGACTATACCCTAAAGTGGGTGTTCACTGGAAACCTACAACTAACTGGCATCTTGTGCTCGGTTATCCCGACAGTCGATTGCAACAGGATTTAAGCAAACGGATAAGCTGGATAGCTTCTGCTGAACCAGTCGGTAATAATTGGTATGTTTTAGACAAACAGAAGAAATTTGATTCGAATTATGTTTATCGAGCATATCGGCTTCGATTAGGTCTAGAATGGAAAACAGTAGATTCGCTTTCTTTACATTTCTGGATTAGTCGACGTTATTCCCAACGATATCGGTTGGCATTCTTGCAAGAAAACGGATCAAACCAAATACGAAAAAACATAAACGCCAGAGCATCAACCGTTTTTGGAATGAAAACGAGTCTGTTTTTCTGAATAATCATGACTCATCTGGTGGGGCAATGTTGTATTTCCACGGACCTTACTATCGGTACAGAATATGTTTTCCTCTAGAACGACAGACAAAAGCCTGTGAGAATCACATCATTGGTTTTGGCTGTTGTCACTATTTCGCTGAATGGTGCGGCTATTGCTGATAGTGTTTCTTCGATCGCTGAGGGCCCTTTATTAAGCGCTGAGGGCTTTTTATTAACCGATGAGAATTCTTTATTAACAGCTAAGGGCTCTTCCACCACCGAAAATGAATGCCAAAATGTCTCAGAGGCTGACTCCTCTCAGATTTTTGATTTTGAATTTTGGCGTCAAAAAGATTTCCTTAGCGATTATGAGGGAATGGCTATTAGCGCCATCCACATCACAACTCTTCCCATATTCGACAATCAGAATCCAAAGGAAAATTACCTCTTATACCAATGGATCAATCGGATACACAGACAAACACGCCCGGACGTGATTCGGCAACAGTTGCTTCTTCACGAAGGTGACAGGCTTTCACTGCGCTTGGTGAAAGAGACTGAGCGACTACTGAGAGAAAACAGCTATTTATTTGATGCGTTGATTATTCCTCATCAAGTTTGTAGAAACAAAATCCAACTCCAGGTTATTACACGTGATCTATGGACATTACTTCCGAAAATTTCTTTTAGCCGAAAGGGAGGTGAAAACACAAAAAGATTTTCGATTGAAGACAACAATATTCTTGGCAGCGGTAAACAACTAAGGATTGGATTTCGAGACGATCAAGAACGACGAGAGACGCAGTTAAGTTATCACGATCAACATGTCTTTGGCAGTCGAGCTAATTTGTTGGCCGCATATGCCGACACCAGTGATGGTTTTTACAAGAGATTCATGCTCAATAGACCTTTCTTCTCATTGGATACTCGTTGGTCTTCCGGACTGGATCTCAAAGAAGAATTATTGAATGAACGTATCGAAAGCGACGATATCTTGATTAATGCATACGAGCACAAAACTGATCACTACCAGACGTTTATTGGTGTTTCCTCTGGACTAGAAAAACAGCACACACGTCGTTGGTCTTTCGGATTTAGCATTGACAACGACTACTTTATGCCAAATGAAGATTCCCGAGCAACATTGCCGGAAGATCGAGAACTTAGCTACCCATGGTTCGGATTTTCCTTGCTCGAAGACAGTTATGCCGTTTTTAATAACCTGAATCAACTATTTCGCACTGAAGATATTGCCATCGGTAAACGAATAGCGTTTCGTTTGGGTTATGCCTCAAAAAAGTGGGGCTCAACAGAATCGCAGTGGGTATTCAGCACTGAGTACGTTGATAGTTTGCTCGTCAACAGCTCGCAGTTAGCAACATTCAGTTTGAATACCAATGGTCGCTGGTTTGAGTATGGCAACGAGTTTCAAAATCTTATCATTAATATGAATTTGGATTATCAGTACTTTTCTTCACACAAACGACGATGGTTTTTCCGCCTCACCTATGATTACGGCAGAGCGTTGACGCAAGACGAGCTATTCCCTTTAGGTGGTGCCTCCGGACTCAGAGGCTATCCGTCCGATTTTCAGCTTGGCGATCGACGTTTACGCTTTAACCTGGAACATCGGTATTTCTTTGACTTTCACTGGTTTAATTTATTCCGCATCGGAGCAGCTGCATTTTATGACGCAGGGAGAGTGTTCGGGCAAGAAGAGTTAACACAACAAAAAGCTGAGCTCCAGAATATTGGTTTTGGACTACGGTTTAATTCCAGCAAGACCAACACGGGCAAAATCGTCCACATAGATCTTGCTGTGCCTTTGGCCGAAAGAGATCGAGTTGATAATGTGCAATGGTTAGTGACCAGTAAGGTGGCCTTTTAGCCTGGATTTATCACAGGGATTTTGTATTGCAAAAAATGGAGTTAGAGTAACATTACGCTAAATGTCACTCTGACCCCAAATTACTCAGGGAGTTGCTCGCGTGTTATAGGTTTCCTGATAAAGCTGGTGCACAGGCGTGTTCGGATAATTCTCCACAGCCTCATCGTACGGGAAGTTGCTCATACTTGCGAACGGTAGCGGTTCCACCGTGGCCGGGACATTGCTCTTGGCATCCTTATAATAGCTGTTTGAGTAGATCAAGAACTTCCTCGTAGTACCGGCCGAAGCTTCACCCGGAGGACTGAACCGAAGAGCAAGCTCGTCACCGTTACCGTAAATGACGAACTGATCGTCGACGGTTTCGAGCAGTTGTTTCACCTCGCCAAAGCGTGTGTAGTTCCCGGGGTAGTAATTGTGCTCGTTGTTCGGTTCGTCGAGGTACGAGTACTCAAATATATCGTCAATGAGAGGAACCTCGACGCTGTGACCATAAGAGCGCAGGTCTGCATTGACGAGAGTCAGTTCAGTCAAGCTCACCGGAACATCGGCGGTAATGTCGACGCGGATTGAGTCAACATAGGTTTTGAAGAGGAAGGTCAATCGCACCTTGTATTGGTTGCTCACGAAGATGTTTGTAATGTCGAGGGCGAAGGGGCGCTTGAACTCAGGTAGCTTTGGAAGCACGGCGGTTGAACTGGAAACGCGAACCCAATCGCCATTCTCGTCGAGAACCTCAAGCTTTGTTCGTGGGCCAAAGTTACCGGCGTGCTCGGTGCCCTTCGGTGTGTTGGGAAATGCGCTCATCCCATCTATGATTAGCTTGATTTGTGGCGCTCCTGATAGATCGCCCAGATCCAACTCAATGGTCTGATAATCAAAGCCGACGTTCCGATCCTCATTCAAAATTAGGTAGTCTTGATCAGAGGCGGACGTAACATCCGAGACATCCAGCTCCTTATTCACGTGCTGGACCGACACTGGCGCGGCCGGGTTCGTGGAAGCCGTGTGCAGGTGCTGCTCGTATCCGTTATACGGGGTCGTGAAGCTCGGTTTCTCCGCATATACCTCACGGTCCGCAGGTAAATCAACTGCGAATACACGAAGCTGATCGAGGTAGTTCACCTCGTATCGCTCTTCGACTAGCCGCATTTCATAGTACCCGTCGATTTCCACCGGCTCGGTCTGCAGAACGTAGTAATCATTGGGGTTAGGTTTGAAATACCCGCTTGACGAAAGCGTCGCGAGTTTTCCAGGGCCATTCAGATCCGTTCCGAACTCGAAGCTTGATCCGTCCCAGACATAGAGGAATGGGCAGCTACCACCACACCCTGAAATATCTTGAAAATAATCAGTTGGAGACCATGGTGATAAAGATCCGCTAACCGTATTGTGAGACCTCACCCGCCAGTACCAACCTGAACAATAGGTTGATAGTGTATATTCTGTTGCCGAAGTGACTATGGTTTGATCGACGGAATTCCAGTCATACCACTGAAGTTCATACTCGATGGGGGCACCTCCTGGATCTGTGACCACACTCCATTGAAGAGTAATATCTTGCGCGACATAACCACTATCAAAGTCCGGTTGTGGACTGAGTACGGGTGTGCTTGATGAGTTAACAGTAAATGAATCATCTGCCCAATCAGAAATAACGAAAGGTCGAACCGCGTCCCTTGCCCTTATCCTCCAGTACCAGGTGCCTACGGTATCAAAGTTGTTTGACCAGTTGGTATCCATAACCCAGCCAGAATTATAATTAATACTTCCAAACGCTGGGTCATCATCTATTTGAATATAGTATTCCGCATAGGAGGGAGGGCCATAACTCGCCGGAGTTTCATTCCATTCAAGCGTTACTAATGTAGCAGTATCAGTTTCAAGATCAGGTTCAGGAATTAATGTTGGCATTGTTTGTGGAAGTATTGTGTTACCGCTCACTCCATGCCCAGAGCCTCCGCCCATACTTGCTCCCCCATGGCAATCTGGACAAGTCAGTGGATTTCCACCCACGACTGCGGCGGTGTGGCAGGCATTTGAACAGAAGTCGCCGTTATAGCTTAAGGAAGCCAGACTGCCGGTGCCGGCAATATCTACGCTTCCATTGTCATGATTGTTATTGTAGTGGCAGGTATCACAGTCAATTATTCCCCAATCGTATCCTGATGCGGCCAGATGTTGTGAATGCTCTCCAGATGTCGGAGGATAGTCGTGGCAGGAGTCACAGTCTGGTTTGAAGCCTATATCATGTTTATGACAGTCCGTGCATGCCACACCATAATTATGCAGAGGTTCCTGTATGGTTTCGTTGTTTTTCCAATAACTGGTGTTTTGGTGACAGGTCTGGCAAATGCCGATTAATGGTTCTTCGTTAAAGACAAAGGTATTTGGCTCTTGTGGAACTTGGTTGGGCTGGTAGATGGCTGATCCTACGGCTTGGCTGACATAATCATTCGTATTGGATCGAATCAGAAATAAATTATCGGTCGATTGCCCGGTGTGTGGGTCTGTGGTTTCACTGGGGCCATGTGGATCATGGCAGGCGCCACAGCGGATAACAATGGTTTCACCTGCGCTTTCGACTGTGTGCAGTGCGAATTGATAGAGGCCTTCGCGTGAACTGGCAGGTCCGCCTTCGTAGTGACAACTCCTGCACAAAGTCTCTTGTTCTTCGGCTGTTCTCGCGACGATGGGCTCCGATGCTTCACCTTCTGCACCATGGCAGTCGTCGCATGTGATACTCCCATTGTGTGGTGCGTTTAAGGACCAGCTGCCGGCGGAAAATAAACAGAGCCCGATATAAATGACGAAGAGACGCTTCTTCAAGCGCTTAGGTGAAGGCCTTCTACTAAGTTTCTTTGCGCTATATTTCATGGCGCAGACCTCTAATTTATTTGTTGAATTCGAGAGTTATCAGCGTCAACGATATAAAGGCGCGAATCATTCCATTGCTTATTGATGTATTGCGATGTCCAGGCAATTTGAAATACGAGCAAATACCCGCACATTAAGCAAGGAGTTTAGATGCATATAATATGCTTTTTTATACAATTATTAAGCCAATTCGATTTATGTGGGAATATGGTAGCCGTCTGACCAAATACTTCTGAAGTAAATTTCGATCTTCGGACTGCTTCCAGCGATTTTATCTAATTGTTTTTTTTAAATATTATGTTGATGACATGTGCTTTACATCCGCGCTACAAAATCATCTAAATCAAGGGAAAATTTTTTTACTCAGGACTTTCTAACAACGCAGCTTGTTTTTATTTTTCTTATATATAAGAAAACCAAGCAATTATTTTCCTGAAATTGAGTATGCGACTATTATAGTGGGATAAAATGCGCAAACTGTTTAGTATGAAATCCGGACTGTAATTGTTTCGGATTCAGTCTAATCGTTCAGGAATTATTTTCTGATTGCTACAAGGTATTTCGCTATTTGCAAAATGCCTTGTAGCGTTAGTGGATATTGGATTTGTTGGGCTCTATGAATATATTCGTTGGATCAGATTTCTCCTTCGAAAAATAATGACACGTAATCACCATAACCCTCTTTTTTCAAATCCTCTTTTGAGATAAAACGTAGTGATGCCGAGTTAATACAGTAACGCAAACCGGTCGGCGCCGGGCCATCATTAAATACATGACCCAAATGGGAATCAGCCTGTTTACTGCGCACTTCTGTACGCGGAGCGAACAACCCATAGTCTTTCTCCTCGACAATTTCAGTCCCCTTTATGGGTTGCGTAAAACTGGGCCAACCGGTCTTGGAATCGTATTTATCCAGAGAAGAAAATAAGGGCTCGCCACTGACAATATCAACATAGATACCCTCACGTTTCTCATCCCAATAGGCATTATCAAAGGGTGGTTCTGTGCCTTCCTTTTGTGTTACATGAAATTGTATTTTGGTCAGTGTCTTGCGCAATATCTCATCCGACGCCCTCCTGAATTTTTCTTTTTTTTCCATTGCACTGGCTACAACCTTGTTGGATGATTGTTCTTTTGAAATATTATCTTGATCATCGCCCCAGACTTTTTCCAGAAACTGGTCTCGCCCGGAATTATATCGATAGTATTTATAACGCAACGGATTCCTTTTGTAGTAGTCCTGATGATAATCCTCGGCCGGATAAAACTGATTAAAAGGTATAACCTCAATAACCACGGGTTTTCCATAACGATCAGATTGATTCAATGCTTCTCGAGATATTTCTGCATTCATTTTCTGTTGATCATTGTGATAAAAAATCACAGGCCTATACTGTGGTCCTCTGTCCACAAACTGGCCACCGTTGTCAGTCGGGTCTATTTCACGCCACAACACCTCCAGCAATTTCTCATAACTCACGGTGTCCGGATCGTAGTGTATCTGCACCGTTTCAATATGCTGGGTTTTGCCTGAAGAAACCTGTTTATAAGTGGGATTCTCTATCTCGCCACCACTATAGCCGGAGACCACTGAACGGACACCCTCCACCTTTTCAAAACGGGACTCGACACACCAGAAACAACCACCAGCAAAGGTTGCCACTGAATCTTTAGACATGAACTCATTTTTCATAGGCTTATTCCTCATAGAATCCTCTTCTTTGCTAACACTGTAATTTGTCACGCCTAAAAATATTCCACTGAAAAATATGGTTATTAATAGGCTAACCCGATATTTCATATTCATCTTGCATTACCTGTTTCTCACCACTTGATCGGTTGTACTATCCATATTGGATGCATATCCCGTCAATTTAAAGTCCCTTAAGGCAACGTTATCAAATCACAATAATCTGTTATGAAAATGTGATAATTGCGTGACCATAGCGATGAATTTTCTGCGTAACCTTTTCATTGTCTTTAACCACAACCTAAAAAGGGAAAGATGATGAAAACAGTAAAACTACTCAGTGCAATCCCATTGGCTTTGGCAGCTCACTCCGTTCATGCTGATATGTTGGACATCGAAATTACCAATTTGACGCATGCCATACACTTCACTCCCCTGTTAATCTCTGCCCATAACAACGGTATGTCATTGTTCAAGCCAGGTGTAATGGCCAGTAGTGAACTGCGGGCTATGGCTGAAGGAGGCAATATTGCTCCTTTGTCGGAAATGGTTGCTGGCTTTGGTGCCAGTAATAGCCTTAATCCGGCGGAGGGCTTACTGGCTCCCGCCAGTAGCGCCAGCATTATGAGGTTTGATACGGGTAATAATAGCTATCTATCCATTGTTGCCATGTTGCTGCCAACAAATGATGGGTTTGTTGGCCTTAACGATTGGCAAATCCCTGATACAGCTGGCAGCTATACTCTTTACCTCAATGCCTATGACGCGGGCACTGAAGCCAATGATGAAATTGTCAACGGTGGTGGTGCGCCAGGCACTCCCGGCATACCCGCTATTCCCGGCGAAGAGACTGTCAGTACTGCGTCGGGTGTTACCAGCAGTGAGCAAAACCACACGGTGCATATTCACCGCGGCAATGTCGGTGATGTCGATAGTGAGGGAGGAAAAAGTGATCTGGACAGTCGCGTGCATCGCTGGCTTAACCCGGTTGCAAAAGTCGTAGTCACGGTTAAATAGCACGGTTAAATAAGGAGCACCGCAATGAATACCTATCGATACTTACGCATCACATTACTATTAGCGACCGTGGCGATAGTCAGCGCCTGCGGTCACTCGAGCAAAAGCTCGGGCAATATCGCGACTTACACAGTTAAGCTCAGCAATTTGAGTCATAACCAACCGCTATCGCCTCTCGCATTGCTGGTTCACCATCGTAACTTTTCGGCCTGGCAGATTGGCTCCGAAGCAAGTGAGGGACTTGAACGACTGGCAGAAGGTGGCGACAACAGCATGTTCTTGGTAGAAACTCGCGGTGGTCCGAAGCCCGAAGGGTTTTCAGGCACTAGCGTG
Organism: Gammaproteobacteria bacterium; assembly: GCA_003353945.1. Lineage (GTDB taxonomy): Bacteria > Pseudomonadota > Gammaproteobacteria > Pseudomonadales > PIVM01 > PIVM01. The sequence goes on along the minus strand of PIVM01000046.1, from coordinate 20,785 downwards.
ATAGGACCAGGAGAACATAGCGAAATTGATGTCGTCGGCTTATCCAACCAACAAATGCGCTTGACGGTGGCCAGCATGTTAGTTAACACTAATGATGCGTTTGCCGGTGGTAATGCGTTGGATGTCAGTACACTTGAAGTGGATAAAACGCTGCATGCCTATTTGTCCATCTACGATGCGGGCACCGAAGCCAACAGCGAATTGGCAGGCACCATTCCAGGTCCAGCCGATGGCGGTGAGGGCTACAATTCTGAACGCAATGATACCAACAAGATTGCCATGCACCCTGGCGTTGCCACGACCGTAGGCGATCATGGCGATTCTGTGCTGGATCAGTCGCATCGTTTTGATGCGCCAATTGCACTGGTCGAAATTACGAGGCTCAATTAAACTGACGGTTAATGCCAAAGATACATTGTCAATGATGCAACGAGGATGCCGAGTCACATCTCCAGCCATAACAGGATGTGACTCGATCTAACCAAGGACGTGACGAATGCAGAACCGCCTTCTTGTGATTGAGGATGATTCGGAAATCAACCAGCTCATTACCATGAACCTGGCTGATGACAAGCATGCAGTCGATAGCTGTGAAGATGGGGAGCGCGGACTGAGTCTGGCCTTGACGGGAAACTACGATCTGATTATTTTAGATCTGATGTTACCAATGTTGGATGGACTGGAAATTTGCCGCCAGATGCGTAATAACGAAGTCACAACTCCAATCATCATGCTAACAGCCAAAAGTTCTGAGGCTGATCGCGTCGTGGGACTTGAAATGGGTGCGGATGACTATCTCACCAAACCCTTTAGTGTGCGCGAATTACAGGCTCGGGTAAAAGCGCAGTTACGGCGCAACCAATTACTGAAGCAGAAACCGCAACAAACTGAACAACTATGCTTTGGTGATCTATCTATTGATGAAGGAAAGCGTCAGGTTAGCCTCAATCAAAAAAGTATTGAGCTGACCAGCACCGAGTTTGATTTGCTCGTTTATCTGGCTCGAAGGCCCGGCGTTGTCTTTAGTCGCACTCAGTTGCTGGATGCAGTATGGGGTTACAGTCATAGTGGTTATGAACACACGGTAAATTCCCATATCAATCGATTACGAAACAAACTTGAAAAGGACCCCGCCAAACCGTACTACGTCTTAACGGTGTGGGGGGTAGGGTATAAATTTGCCGATGTTTAAATTTATCAATTCCTTTTACAGCAAGCTGGCTTTGGCGATCATTATCAGTTTTGTGCTGATGGGGTTCTTATTGCTGGCACTAGCGCAACTTCTAACCAACACCTACCAACAGGAAGTTGAACAAAAACTGCATCTCAATCTGGCTTCCCATATCGTCCATGACAAGGAATTGATAAAGGAGGGAGAGATTAACCAAACGGTCCTAAAGCAGGCATTTCATTCCATGATGATACTTGGTCCAAGTTTTGAATTTTATATTCTCGATGCTAATGGCTTGGTGACGACATACTCTGCGGATCCTGACAAAATAAAACGTAAATATGTTGATCTTAAGCCTGTTAGTACCTTACTTAAAGGCAAGCAAATGTTGCCCGTTTTGGGCGACGACCCACGGTCTGTCACTGCAAAAAAAATCTTTTCTGTTTCTGAAATAAAACATGAAGAAAAACTGATAGGCTATTTGTATATTATTATTGGCGGTGAAATATACGACGATGTTGTGGAGCTGTTGCAAAAAAGCCATATTCTCAACCTCAGTTTTTGGGGATTTATCACGGTGCTGTTTTTTTCATTGCTCATCGTATTATTGCTATTTGCCCTGCTGACGCAGCCATTGAGACGCTTATCCATTGATATGCAACAGTTTAAACAGCAGGGATTTGCACAAAGCCAACAACCGTCTTACGATTGGAATCCTACGGCCAAGGACGAGGTTAATCGCCTGGGTGTTACCTTTCAGGAATTGGCGACTACATTGCAGCAACAATACCAGAAGGTTAAAAACACTGATCAGCTTCGGCGAGAGCTTATCTCTTACGTCTCCCATGATCTTCGCACACCACTTGCATCGCTTAAGGGGTATCTGGAGACTTGGCAAATCAAACAAGACGAGATCGACAGGGGAGAAAGCCAGCAGCTGATAGAAACAGCCATTAATAATGCAGATGAAATCAGCCGGTTGATCGAACAGCTTTTTGAACTTGCCCATCTAGATGGTGACGATGTCACGCTCAAGCTCGAGTCCGTTTCAATTGCCGAGTTGATACAGGATTTATGCAATAAGCGTGAACTTGAAGCGAGGAAAAAATCCATTCAGTTAAGCATTGAACCCAAAGATCCTTCTTTGCATGTCCTTGCCGATATTGAAAAACTGGAAAGAGTGCTTACCAATTTGCTCGACAATGCGCTACGTCACTGCCGCACAAATGATGCAATAAAATTTACACTAACAGATACTGAGCATGGGATCGAAGTGCGTATTCAAGATAGTGGTATTGGCATTCCAGAAGAGGATTTACCGCATATCTTTGAAGCTCACTATAGAGCCAGTAACAGCATGAAAGGCAGCGGTCGCAACAGTGGGTTGGGGCTGGCAATTACGCATCGCATCCTGGAGCTGCACGAATCGCCACTCTTTGTCGAGAGCCAGCTTGGCCTTGGGACTAGTTTCAGGTTTGCCCTAAATAAGGCGTAATAGGGTGAAAAATTGACTTGCTATGACATTCAAGTGCTATTGGTGTGGATATTCCCGTCACAATAAAACATCTGTTCAGGAGAGACTTTCTGGCCATGACTGGCGCTGGCGTATCGGGTAATCGACTCATTCATCAGGGTGCTCAAGATCATTGCGGCCGGCTTTTAAACAAGCCTTTACTCCGTTTTCACCCAGGTATTTTGATCACAGTGTCCAGGTTACAACCGAACCACAGTATGTAATAAATCCTAAAGTGCAATGTTGTTTCTGCCGTTGTTTTTAGCTTTATACAAGTTCTTGTCAGCTTCCGCGATGATAGAAACATTACTGTTATTACCGCTGCCAAGTGCCCCAATCCCACCGCTGATCGTTGCTCGTAACTCATCGTTTTGCCACAACAGTTGTTCTATCGCTTGACGGACTCTTTCCGCCACAACGAAAGCTCCTCGTCGGTTTTGTACAGGTAAAACAACCAGGAATTCTTCTCCACCGTAGCGCCCCGCCAAGTCCGAATATCTGACTTCATTTTGTATTGTTAGACTAATCTTAACCAACACATCGTCTCCAATTGTATGTCCATATGTGTCATTGATTCGTTTAAAACGATCGACATCAAGCATGAAAACCGCCAACTCCAAACCGTAACGAAGTGCTTTTTCCGTTTCATGATTTAAGCGCTCTAGAATATATCGATGATTATATAATCCGGTAAGACCGTCGGTTATGGCAGCTAATTCCAGTTTCTCCTGTTTTGAATGTAATTCTTCCAGCATTTGATTATATTGTGCTGTTAATTCTCCGATTTCGTCCGATAGATCATATTTGATTCTTTTAGTGAGATCCCAGGTTTTTAGGATGGTTTTGATATGATGAGTAAGATCAAATACCGGTTTTACAACAATGCGATTAATCAAAAGAAGTATCACAATCAGAAGAATTAGTAGAGATATGAGTAGCGAGCCGATGGCGTTTTGAATTGTTTGAAAACCTTTTTCGATAATTTTTCCTTGCTTTTGCGCTGAGATAATAAACGTATTTCGATCGATAACATCCGGGTAATAGGAATAAACAGTCAAATTCTTATCATCCTTATATTCGATGTAAAAGGATGATTCCGACAATCCTGTCCATAGGCGATGATAATCGTGATTAGGCGTTTTGTTTTTATCCGAAAAATGAATAAGGCTAAAGTTAACTTTGGTTTGATTCCGGATCTTATCAATTAGATCTTCATCTATTATCCGGCCCATAATAAGCATGCCCCTCTCCGGTCCTTGCTTATCACTTGTTAAAATGGGGCGTCCAGCAAACATCATCGATTGTTTATGAAGCCTAATAATGCCGGACAAACTCCAAGCAGGTGCCTCTCCCTTTCGATGATTTGATGAAATCATTGGATGGTTGTCGGGAAAAGCGTCTAGCGGAAATTCTGGGAATGAAGTAAAAGACTCGCTTTTAAGATCAAACCATTTGCCCCAAAGTATTCGTCCTTGTTGATTAACAAAATAGATAAAATTCAGTTCGTTATCAATAAAAGTGAATTCCAGTAAATTGATTTCTACATGCTTTTGTCAATATTCATGAAAAAATATCGAGGAAATTTCTTAACCAATTGATTTGTTATGCCTCTAGCTAAAACGCTATAAATACATCGTTGTTCAATTGTCATTGGTTATGACGGTACCCCATTTGAACATAGGCAAGCTGAATCAGTTAATGTGGCCGGTGTGGTTTGTAATTGCACACGTTTCGAAAGGATGTTGTGTGCTTGTGTTGAAAGAGACGGTACGAACGCAACGAAAGTGCTGTTAGAAATGCTACAAATAAGAAAATTCTTTCAAAAACGGCGTGTTGTCATTACAGATGACATCGCGCTGGGCGTAACTAACTATAAAATCATTGCTTATTATAATAAAATATTAAGCCCGACTTTTAGTGTGGCGTGAAATTCTAAATGCGTCGCCAAAACTCTTTATAGCCGCTGTCCTAATAGAATGCGGGGAGCATTTAAGTACTGTACTGGTAATAAACATGGATTGATCTATACATATTATGTGCAAAGATTTTTTTTCACATTCATATCCTCGCTTAACTGGTTTCTTGAAACAAAATAACGTCAAGCAAATGTCAATGTCAGGCAGCGCACAAATTGAGTTTAAAATACGATGAATACACTGGTTCCCTTGCGATTAAGTTTTCTTTTAGCGTTCCTTGGTGGACCACTATGTGTGGCTAGTGAAATCCCAACCGATAGGGTTACTTCAACAAAAACAATGAATTCTGGTCATCATCAGAAAATGGTGACTTCTGCACAACAACAGGTTTTCGTAGCGGCAGAGGCGCAAAATAGTCAACAGGTTAATTTGTCGGATACCCAAATACTATCTCTAAGTACTCAGCAAACAGGTCACGTTCTATCAAACCCTTGGTATATTAATATTGACATATCTGGGTTTGGCGCATTGGGCCACTACTCAACCGGTTCTGCAGGCAGCAAACCTGTGGCCGGCTTTGAAGTTAAGGAGGCCTCGTTGTTTATCACCGCAGATGTTTGGGAAGGTGTCTCATTTTTCATAGAACTGCAGACCAATCGTCTGGGCAAAGATGATCAATTGTTTAGTCGTACCGGAGAGGTTTATGTCCATATTACTGACCTTATTCCTTCACTGAAAAATACTATTGGTTTTAAAGCAGGTCGAATTGATTTGCCTTTTGGTGAGGAGTATCTCTGGCAGGATGCCATTGACAATCCTTTGATTACCAATTCAGTCGTCTATCCCTACGGCTGGGATGAAGGCTTGTTGCTCTATGGCGCAATCAGTAGTGTGAATTGGGTCGTAGCTATTACCGATGGTACTGATGAGCGTAGTGAAGAGGATGAATCTGATAAAGCGATCAATCTAAAAATCTATGGGAATCCCTTTAAAAATATCTATCTTAGTGCCAGTTGGATGAAAAATGGCGATGCTGCAAAAAGTGCTGTTGAATTTGGCGGAAGTCACTTTCAGCCCGTAGGCGCCTCGCACGACTCTGCTGTTGGTGACAGTCCCAGCACAGTGGTGGATGGCATGCTTTATGAGTTATACGGCAAATACAGTTTCAACCTTTTAGATCGAAAAGCTTATATTGCTTTGTCTGCGGGTGGCGCATCGCAGGAGGATGAAGCGTCTGCCTATGATCGAAGCTGGCGATGGTTCTCTATAGAGCCTTTATATAATGTCACGAATACTCTTTATACGGTATTGCGTTATAGCCAAATTGGCACTTACGACGATCAAGAGGGCTATCATTTTGATGGCAAAATCTTTGCCGGTGGCAACAGCGCCTTTGGTTATGATACTGAGAAGTTTAGTCGTCTTGGGCTAGGCATAGGCTATCTGCCAAATCCAAGAACCCGCATTAAGCTGGAATATGCTAAAGATCATTTTGAATTGATTGATGCGTCACTTATCCAAACGAATAATGATGACAGAGATTTTCTTGGCGTAGAAATAGCTGTGAGGTTCTAATGTTAAAAACGTATTTGTCTGTAAGTAATACCCTGCTCAAGCACATGTTAGTTGTCGTGTTTTTTGCGTATTTCAGATCATCACTAGCTGTTGCGGAAGTAGATTTGGCCAGTCAAGAAAAACTAAATACACTGTCCGGCCAAATAGACATAATCACACAGCAAGGTGATATTAGGGAGAATCATTCTAACGTGGTCGTTTTTCTTGAGAGCGATGAAGCAGATTCGGTTTCTTCTCAAAAAAAAACATATAAATTATGCAATTTCGCAAAAAGGGCGCATCTTCACGCCGCATGTGCTGCCTGTTACCAAGGGATCACAAGTGGAGTTTCCTAACGATGACACTATTTATCACAATGTATTTTCACTGTCGAAAACAAAACCCTTTGATTTGGGCATTTATGCTCATGGCACCTCAAATACAGTCACATTTGAAAGATCTGGCATGGTAAAAGTGTATTGCAATCTTCACCCTGACATGGTCGGATATATTTTGGTGCTGAACAACAGTTTTTTTTCGGTGACAGACAAAGAAGGAAATTTCAGTATTGATAATGTGCCGAATGGCGATTATGTACTGCGCATCTGGTATGAATTCTCGGATGAGACAAAGTCGAAGATTAGCTTATCTGGTGGTAAGAAACACTCCATTACTCACGCGGTTAAGGAAAACAAAGTCCTTAAACGTCACAAAAACAAATTTGGAAAACCCTACAAAAGTAAATATTAATGATGAAGCTGACCATCAAAAAAAAGATATTTGCTGCTTTGCTTCTGCTTACCGTATTTTTTTTACTGGTTTTCGGTGAATTTATGCTTCGCGTGATGGGGACAATTGCTGAGCATGAAATAGAGCGTAACTTACATAATTCCCAAATTGCGTTCGAACGATTCAAAGAACAAAGAATGCAAATGCTTGAAACGATGGCACGCTCGATCAGTCAAACACCACACCTCAGGGCGACGATGGGCATTCCTCAGGTTGATCACGACACTGTGTTTTTTACCGCGTTTAGCTTGAAGAATATCGCAAAAACAGAACTTATGCTCATACTTGATCACGACGGCGTTCTTAGTGCTGATTTGCTCGACCAAGGAAACTATGGTGAAAATCTATCGACTTTGCCTGGCGTCAATTTGGGCGTTAGTGGGGAAAAATATACTGGCATCTGGCATTATCAAAATCATTATTTTCAAATAGTGGTATGGCCTATCGTAGTCGGTGAGAACATATTGGGGCTTGTGGTGTTGGGAGATCAGCTTGATACAGAAAAAGTCGCCAAGACAATTAAAGAGATTACTGGCAACCACGCCTTAGTGCTATTGGGCGATGATTTGACGGCTAGTAATGATCAGTTGCAAAAGGAAATGCTTGGCAAAGAAGCGCGTATATTGATGTCAAAAGTAGAGCAAGGGATGGAACCTGACAGAGGTATAAGGGAAGCGAATATCGGTAACAAACGGAGTTTGGTGGTTGTTCTAGGCTCGGAAGACGAATCGGTTTCCTATGTGTTATATCGAGCACTGGATGAAATTGATGCAAATATCACTGCTTTGCAAGGGTTTTTATTGGTGGGTTTGTTAGCGGTTGCATTTGTGGGTGTAATGTTGAGTTTGTGGCTGGCTAGTCTGATTAGTCGTCCCGTGCGCAGCCTTATCAAAGCAGCAGAACAGTATGGGGCAGGGCAATTCCATGAAAAGATTGAGGTGCGGTCTAACGATGAATTGGGAGAATTGGCTGTTGCTTTTAATAGAATGGCAATTGAGATCAGTAATACTCAAAACTCTTTGGTAACTAGCAAAGTGGCTGCAGAAGCGGCGAATGAGGCTAAAAGCCAATTTCTGGCGACTATGAGCCACGAACTTCGCACACCCATGAACGGCATTATCGGTTCAACGGAATTGATGCTTGCCACTGAGTTGAATGAAAAACAACGGCTATTTGTAGAATCCAGCAAAAAGTCCAGTGCTCATCTGCTGAACCTTTTGAACAATATTCTGGATTTTTCAAAAATTGAGCGTGGTAATCTTGAGCTAGATCTCCATCCAATAGATCTTCGTACCGTCATTGACGATGTTGCAGAACTATTGGCAATACGCGCGTTTAGCAAACGTATTGAGTTGTTTTGCGAAATACCACCGCGAATGCACACTTTCGTGATCGGCGATTCTATTTGCTTAACTAATGTGCTTTCAAATCTCCTGGACAACGCTATCAAGTTTACATCTGAAGGTGAAATCTCTATTTGGATTGATGTTGAGAAAGCATACGAATGTAGTCAGCGTATTCGATTTGAAGTACGAGATACGGGTATTGGTATGGACTCAGAGACTTGCCGTAACATCTTTGAGTCATTCACACAGGCCGATTCATCTTTTTCAAGACAGTATGGTGGTAGTGGCCTTGGGTTGACGATCTCTGGAAGGCTTGTTGATCTTATGGGAGGTGAGTTGTGTGTCACTAGTTTCCCAGGTGAGGGATCCACTTTCTGGTTTGCGTTAACGCTGGAAAAATCTGATGCAGTAGCCTTTACCCATGATTCTTCGCTGATCAATACTCAAATGCTTGTAGTGTTTGAGAACAAATGCTTATGCAGCGTATTGACGAAACAACTCAACGATTGGCAGGTGAAAACAGATGTGGCAGCGGGAGATTCAGAGGCTTGCGATAAACTCTATGCCAAAGTCAAAGAAGGAAAACCCTATGATATCTTGCTGATTGACGCTCGGATTCTCAACACGGGCGGACTATTACTGCAATTAATTAAGAACAAAGAAGGATTATGCAAAGAAAATGGTTTGATAGTGGTTGATACCATTCAGCGCGCAGAAGTATCAATGAACGATTTACCTGCCGGCACGGTCTCACTGGGTAAACCGTTGCGACGAGAGCAATTGCATGATGGATTATTGCAGTCTTTAGCCGGTACTGCTTTTGAAACATCCGTCGACAATGTTGCAGAAAGTGATGCAACACAATATCACGCCAAGGTGCTACTGGTGGAAGACAATGATATTAACCAATTGATTACGGGGGAAATGTTGCAACAAGTAGGTTGCCTGGTTGAAGTTGCAAATAATGGGCAACATGCTGTGGAGCTGATCAAAGACGTTGATAGTTTCGAATTGATATTGATGGATTGCCAAATGCCCATCATGGACGGTTTTGAAGCGACAAAATTAATCAGACAGAGGGAGAGTGAGGCGGGAGTGACAAACTGTGTTCCAATAGTTGCTCTGACAGCGAATGCCATGAAAGGTGATCGTGAATATTGTCTGTCGATCGGAATGGATGATTTCCTTATGAAGCCTTTTGCGCGGGAGCAATTGCTGGGTATTGTGGATAAATACATAAAACCCTCTCACAAGTCTGACATCAAAAAATATTCGCTAGCACCCGCTGTTGTTATTGAGTATACACCTGATGTTCTAAGTGAAAAGGTGATTGAAAAATTTAGAACATTACAACAACCCGACAAGCCCAATGTGCTCAAAGCGGTTTTGGATATGTATTTGAGCAATACACCACAAATACTGCAGAGGCTCTCAGATGCTGTGATAGCTCTTGATCTGGAAAGTGTACGCTTTGCGTCTCATAGTTTGAAAAACAGTTGTGGAAATTTGGGGGCATCCAGGCTGGAATCAATGTGTAAAAAAATGGAAAATCTCGCAAGAGACAGTATATCGGAAGGTATGCCAACACTATTTGAAAAAATTCAACAGGAGCAATCTTTAGTGGAAATAGCGATAAAGAAATATCTTGCTGAGCATTTGGATATGGTTGTATAAGTGATGAATGACAGCGTTAGTTCATCCGTATTGCTGGTTGATGATGACGTTGCAATGCGCTTTATGGCAAAGGCTAGTCTGGAGGGCGCTGGTTTTACAGTAGCTGAAGCGAGTAATGGACAGGAAGCATTGTCAATATTTACTGATGTCAAACCGGGAATCATTTTGATGGATGTTATGATGCCTGTAATGGACGGCTTTTGTGCATGCAGTGAGCTTAGACAACGGCCCGGTGGCGTACACGTACCGATTTTAATGATGACGAGTCTGGATGACGTCGAATCTATTAAGAAAGCGTATGATGTGGGAGCGACAGACTTTATCACCAAGCCGATTGACTATCTGATATTGGCCAACCGCGTTCGATATATGTTGCGAGCACAACACTCAACAGAAAAGCTGCAGATTAACGAAAGACGTTTGGCTTGTGCTCATCGGGTTGCACAGATTGGCTATTGGGAGCTAATAATTGAGACCGAAGAGTTAACAATTTCAGATGAAATATTTCGCCTTCTTGGTATAAGGAAGGACGAATTCGGTGGCAGCAGTAAAGAATTATTCGATCGTGTCCATCCAGATGACAGGAATCAGTTTGTTGCAGGGATTGAAAAGGTCATTAAGGAAAGAAAAAAAATTAGTTCGGAGGTTCGTATACTGGGAACTGAAGGAGAAGATCGGTACGTCAGGCATGAGGCAGAAGTGCTCTATGATGAGTCAACGGGAAAAGATCATTTGATAGCCACGGCCCATGATATTACCAAGAGAAAACTGTCGGAAAAAAGAATACTGAAACTTGCCTATTATGATGAGTTGACTCAACTGCCAAATAGCTCATTTTTCATTGAATATATCAACAACACTATTGTGCAATATCGTCAGGGAATTAAATATTTTGCGATATTGTCTATAGACATAAACAATTTTACGCGAATAAACGATTCTCTTGGTCGTGGTGTTGGTGACCGTTTGCTATGTAAGGTGGCAAAGCGGTTGTATTCACGTGTAAGAACAAGCGAATGTATGTCGAATCAGGTTGCGCCTACCTCGGACCTTAATATGCAAGGTCGTAATTCTGATATCGTTGCAAGGCTCAGTGGAGATGAGTTTGCACTGTTAGTAACTGGATGCGAGAACAATGCAGATGTTGTAAATGTTGTAGAGAGAATCGATAAGCTGTTTGATACACCTTTCCTTATCGAAGATCATGAGCTTTTACTCAGTATCAGCATAGGTGTGTCGGTATTTCCAGAAAATGGAGATTATGTCGACGCGCTCATAGATAGTTCGCACGCTGCATTAAGTAGAGCGAAAGAACATGAAGAATGTAATTATGAGTTTTATTCCGGAGCGATAGTTGATAAAGCGGTTCACAGGCTTTCGATGGAAAATGAATTACGAAGGGCCATTGAGGAGAATCAGTTTGAATTGTGGTATCAACCAAAGGTGGATATATATCACGGTCATGTTATCGGTGCAGAGGCGCTAATTCGATGGAATCATCCGCAAAAAGGAATTGTCAGCCCGCTAGAATTTATTCCAGTGGCAGAAGAGTGTGGATTGATCCATCCACTCGGCGATTGGACTTTGCAAGAGGCGTGCAGACAAAACAAACAATGGAAAGAAGAAGGGGTTCCATCGTTTCGAATTGCGGTGAACTTATCAGCGAAGCAGTTTAAACAGGACCAGCTGCTCAATAAAATTACCAATATTCTTCGAAAGTCCTCGAGTGAACCAAGTTGTCTTGAGCTTGAGCTTACCGAAAGTGTTCTACTTGAAGATGTTAGTAAGAGTAATGCAGTATTGAATGAACTGCGTAATATGGGTGTTCATATTGCGCTGGATGATTTTGGGACCGGTTATTCTTCGATGGGATATTTAAGTATGTTGTCGATTGATACGCTCAAAATTGATCGAGCGTTTGTGCAAAGCAGTACGACGAATGACAAGTGTTTCGTTATCATAAAAGCCATTGTCACATTGGCCCAGGGGCTTGGCTTGCAGATTATTGCAGAAGGTGTAGAAACAAAGGAGCAATTAACATTGTTGCATGATTTGGGTTGTTACAATATACAAGGGTACTATTTTAGCCGACCGTTGCCTTCGGAGCAGTTTAAAAAATGGCTTTTTGAGGGTGAATGGCGTGATCAAACAGGAACTAATGATTCCTATCGCATATGATACATTGAAAGGCGAATACTTTGATTATTTTGTTGCTATGAAAATTGGTAGGCATATTTCAAGCGCTGGCATCAAAGATGCCTAATTTGTAATATATTGGAAGTGGTTTTAAAATGAATATTTGGGAGGAAAGAGCCGCTCGCATTCTGCCCACGGTGATGGAGGGTATTTCTAACACATACGGAGATGCATTCTTTCGTTCAATCACCAAACAATTGGCGATAGCCATATCGGCTGATTTTACCTTTATTGGGCGATTGGATTCTGCAGCGAAGAATGTTCGCACCATCGCATTGTGTCAAGGCTCAGAGCTTGTTGACAACATAGAATACGAATTGGCTCACACTCCCTGTGAAAATGTAGTATCACAAAGTGTATGTATTTACCCGTGCAATGTTTGTGAGCAGTTCCCCCTTGACGACCTTCTTCAGCATATGTGCATTGAAGCTTATATGGGCACGCCGTTGTACGACAGCAATCATCACGTGCTTGGATTGTTAGTGGCCTTGTATAAAACGCCTCTTGAAGAAGCAGGCTTTGTAACATCCATATTTGAGCTGTTTTCTGGACGTATTGCCGGCGAAATATCAAGCACAGAAAAGGCCGCAGAACTGGATTTACTCAACGATCAGTTGCAAAAAAAGGTAAGTGAGCTTGAAAGCTTTAAATTAGAACTTGAAGATAGGGTTGATCGTCGTACTGCTGAACTCGCCAAGGCCAAAAATATTGCGGAAATAGCCAATCAGGAAAAAAGCTATTTTTTAGCTACAATGTCACATGAAATTCGCACACCGATGAACGGTGTGCTTGGTATGGCTGAGTTACTGAATGGGACTGCGCTCGATAAAACCCAGCTGCGCTACGTCAATACGATTCAACATTCAGGAAGGATTCTGTTGGCGGTTATAAATGACATTCTAGATTATTCCAAGATAGAAGCTGGAAAGCTGACTTTGGAATCCATCCCGTTTTACCTGGATGAACTCGTTGATAGCATTATTAATATTACCTCCGCCAAAGTACAAGGGGATAAATGTGAGCTTATGGTTTCCATTGATCCTGATGTGCCCAATAGTCTAGTCGGCGATCCGTCGAGACTGAGTCAGGTGCTAGTCAACCTGGTAGACAATGCCGTCAAGTTTACAAGTCAGGGCGAAATATTCATTGAAATCACGCTGCTTGAACGCTCAGATGATCAAATGAAATTGCAATTTTCAGTTCAGGATACCGGTATAGGTATCAGCGAGGAACAAATAGGAAAGATATTCACTACGTTCTCACAGGTTGATGCTTCCATATCCAGACGCTATGGCGGCACTGGATTGGGTTTAGCGATAAGTAAACTGTTAGTGAACATGATGAACGGCGAAATCCAAGTGCAAAGTAAGCTCGGAAAAGGCAGTGCATTTATTTTTACCACAGTGGTTGGGTTTCACGATAAGCAAAAAATGATACCAACTGCATTACTGAATGATCTTTTTGGCATGCGAGTATTGGTGGTGGATGATAGTTTGAATTCACAAGAAGTATTCAAGAATATACTGGAATCATTTGTGTTAAACGCCTCTTTTGCGTTATCTGGTGAGAGTGCTTTGGAAAAGATTATAAAAGCTCAGCAAGAGGGGAAGCCTTATCAGCTGGTCATTGTAGATTGGCTAATGCCGGAAATGGATGGTATTGAAACTGCCATGCGTATCAGAAACTGTTCGGCACTACATCATTCGCCGAAGATTATTTTGGTGGTCAACAATAGCTGGAGCGAGTTGACAAATTCTTTTGATGAAGAAATGATGCCTGATGGGTTTGTTTTCAAACCAGTCTCACAGTCGACGATGTTTGACATTATACTAGAGACATTTGACAAGCAGACAGCGCAGAAGGAGAGTGTTAATTTAGGTGCTGAGTTAGGGCTTGATAAGGTCAAAGGCATCCGAGGAGCTAGAATATTGTTGGTAGAAGACAATGAAATTAACCAACAGGTTGCCACTGGACTTCTGGAATCCGCTCAGTTTAAGGTCAGAAGTGCAAAAAGTGGTTATGAAGCGCTTGAATGTTTGTACAAAGGAGAGGCATTTGATTGCATCTTGTTAGATTTGCATATGCCGGAAATGGATGGTTTTCAGGTATGTAGAATTATTCGTGAACAGGCGCGCTTTAATGAACTGCCGATAGTGGCGCTGAGCGCGAATGCAACCAGTGATACTCGCAGAAAGTGCATTATGTTAGGAATGAACGACCACATCGCCAAACCATTTACATCTGATGAGCTGTTTTCTATTTTGGCTAAATGGATTGAACCCACTGAAGAAAAAACAGCGGCGGCGGAGTGCGAAAAAATCGGATCGTTGTTAACAATCGTATCAGACGATATTTCGGACGCTGTTGTACAAAGTTCGTCGCCAAATATACCGGGAGTTGATGTCCAGGATGGTATTATAAGAATTGGAGGAGATGCTCCACTATATTATCGCGCTTTGCACCAATTTGCTGACATACAAGTACGAGATAACCCAGTTGATACGATACGCAATGCCATTGCCTGCGATAACTTTAAACTTGCGATGCAAACCGCGCATTCATTAAAGGGATCTGCTGGCATGGTAAGCGCCATTGGCATCTTTGATAAAGTCGCCAAATTGGAAGTTGCGCTTGTTGAGAAATCCACTGAACATTTTGTGTTTTTATTGGAATCTATAGATAGTGAGCTGAAAGTTATGATAGAAGCAGTACAGGCATTGAAGGGGGCAGGTGTGCAAGGGCCGCGGAAAGAATAGATTTTCCAATATGGCTTTTTTATTACTCCCTCTTCTTCTTAGCTCCAATAGTTGCGTATGTCCAATATTCGCCTATTGAAGTGCCTCGAAGAAAGAGCGATCTCCTGCGCCATATTGAAAAATATATTCTTTCTGCAATTAGACCTGCCCGAAATGAAATGCATAAAAAGCAGGTCTTATCATTTCACTTTACGATTTTCCAGAGGAAGAATCTGAAGCAGCAACAGCCTGTTGTTTCAATTCCAAGCGCCCAATAGCGTCATGAAGTTCTTTCCCGCGAATTGGTTTTGTCACGTAATCATCGATCCCAGCGCTAAGGCATCGATCCCGATCACCTTTTAGGGCATGAGCGGTAACAGCAATGACAGGAGTATATTCATTTTCTCTTCTTTCTCTTTCCCGAATAAGCTGTGTAGCTTGCAGTCCATCCATCCCTGGCATTTGGAGATCCATCAGGATTAGATCAAACCTCTCCATCTTTAGTATATTGAGAGCCTCCATCCCGTTGTTTGCGACCCTGGCGAAATGCCCCCAACTTGACAAGATACTGACAGCCACCTGTTGATTTAGCAATTCATCTTCTACAAGGAGAATCTTTAATCTATGTTTCTCAGCTTGCTGAACTGGACTGAACAATATTTTCTCCGCTTGAGTTCCTTTAAAGTAGGCCAACAACGAGTTAAAAAGTTCGCGATCTTTCACAAGCCTGGATATAGCGCAAAAAACACCATTTCTTGTAGAGGCGTTGACTTCGGATTGCACGATGTCGGACGTCAAAATCACATTTTTGTCATGATGTTGACCAGCGACCTCTATTTGTTTAAGCAGGACATCACCTTCCATTCCCGGCATTCGATCACTGACAAGAATAGCCGCTGAGCGGCTCAGCTCTTGATTGCTCTTGAGGAATGCAAGGGCTTTTCCGGGAGTTTCAAAGAAAAATGATTTTACATTAAAAGAATTGAGGTACTTTTCAACAATAAAACTCTGTTTTTCGTTTTTTTCGAGTACCAGAACTGATTTATTCTCAAGTTGATTCGAATAGCAAGCCTGATACTCTGTGATTTTATCCTGCAGATCAAAGGCAACGGTTAAATGAAATTTGCTCCCCATCCCCTCCATGCTATCAAACCAGAGTCGACCTCCTAGCAGGCAGGCCAGTTCGGCGGAGATAGAAAGGCCCAAACCTGTTCCCCCGTATTTTTTACTCATGGTATTATCGGCCTGCATAAAAGGCTCTAAAATAACATCTCTTTTTTCATTTGAAATGCCGATTCCCGTGTCTCCAATCATAATGTTTATAACAATTCGTTTTTCCTCAATGGATTCAATTTTAATATCAACATCTATATACCCCTGATGCGTAAACTTGATTGCATTGCTAAGCAAATTAATCAAAATTTGTCTTAAGCGACCTGGATCGCCGATAAGCATGTCTGGGACGTCTGGAGAAATAGAAAGAAAAAAATCCAATGCTTTTTCACTGGCATGCAAACTGTAGAGATCTAACAGATCGTCTAACGTATCCCTGAAATTGAAATCAACGTAGTCAACTTCTATTTTGCCAGACTCAATTTTTGAAATATCAAGAATATCATTTATAATAACCATCAGATTATCTGAGGATGTTTTTGTGATCAGCAAATATTTGCGTTGTTTTTCGGTTAGGTCCGAGTGCAGCATCAGGGCTGTAATCCCAATAATTCCGTTCATTGGCGTGCGAATTTCGTGACTCATATTTGCCAAGAATTGACTTTTTGCCAGATTGGCAGCTTCCGCAGTTTCTGTCGCCTTTTTTCTTTCCAGAATCTCAATTTTCATGTTGGCAAATGTTTCATTCAGTTTGTCTACCATTTTGTTAAAAGATAGAGCCGTCTTGGCAATTTCATCATTACCTTTGACTTCAATTTTATGGGTATAGTCTCCTGATAAAATCATGCCGGCCGCCTCTTCGAGCTTTTTCAACTGTTTCAGCAAATATGATCCAAGAAAAAAGGAAAATAGGGCTGACAGCACCATGCCGACGATAGCTACATAAATAATTTTACCCCTGGCATTTAAGAGATATTCAGTAATAACGTCGGCTGAAATACCGAGTTCGATACGACCAAACTGAGTGCCCGCCTCGCTGATTGAGGCTGAGACGTCAAAGGTATTATCATCTACGTTTTCTAGCTTGAAATCAGGTTTAAAAGTATTGTCTACACCTCTCTCATTACCCAATTCCCCCAGAATAATGCTGTCAGTTCCGATGACCCGAACATAAGCTAATTCTCTGTTTTTTTTCACTTCTTGAAGAAAACTGTTGATAGTATCAAGGTCTGTTGTGATGACCGCATCTTGCAGGGCAGTAGCAAATAGATTGACCGTTGAAGTGGCATGTTCCTTGAGTTCCAATTCGCTTGATGCTTTTATAAAAAAAAGGGCCAGAAAAATCAAGATGGAAAGAATGATGCCTTCAATCAGTGCGATCCCAAGAATGGTTTTTAGACGAAAAGGCATCTTAAGAGCCTCCAGTTACATTAAGCTATTGCTGTTCTGTGATAGGGTTTTTTAGGATATTCAGATTCAATCCCCGTACAATATCCCATTGACTGTCATGAGCCGCAGAAATTCCCTCGAAATTGACTGTGTCAAGCAATAATATCCCTGAAGGATCTTGTTCCATCATGATCAACTCTTCCTGAAGTTTTCGCACGATATTTTTATCGACTCTTGGATGATAGGCAAATGCATGGGGAGTGTAAGGTTGAGTTGTAAATAAAATCCTCAGCCTGCTTTTAACTGGTTCTTCCATATTGTTAAAGGTACGGATTACGCCGCCGCCGGCAGGATAGATTCCCTTCGCTACGGCTCGGTATACAGAATCATGAGATTTTACGTATTTTGAAATAATTTGAATGTTTTTACGTTTAAAAGCTGATTCTATGAGAATGCTTGCTGCAAAGGCGGTCGGTGAAGGGAAAGCAAGCGTTGCCCCCTCAAAATCCTCTATACTTTCATAAGCGCTTTGCTTCTTTACAACAATTATCCCCTTTATCGATCTTTCTTTTTCTTTTGCAAAGGCTTCGTATCCCGGATTTTCATGAAAAGTAACATAATGATACGGATTCATATAAGAAAAATCATATTTTCCCTTAAATAAACGTTTTTCGAATGCGGGTATCGATGGTGCTGTCTTAAAAATGATTTCTATTCCAGATTTATTTGAAAGATAATCCAATATTGGAATCCATTTTTTAGCCAGCTTTTTGGCCGAATGTTGTGGTACTATCCCAAAGGTGATCGCTTGAATCGATTCAGAATAAACATAATTGCTCCACAAAAGATGGACGAAGAAGAGAATCAAATAGCATTTGAGGTTGAGGTGTCTATTCATTGAAAAATAACGCCTATCGTGTGCTAAGGGCCGCGGAAATAATAAATTTTCCGAGGGCCTAATTATTAATTTATGCGACAATCTGCCTTTTGTACAGACCTTTGCAGTGTGATTGGGGCAAGGGCGAGTAAAGCCTGCGAATTTCAGTTGACGGACCTAACACAGAAAATAAGGGTAGAAAAACTAAGGTCTTCGATGTCCAGCCAGTTTCGCTGTGTCAAAAAGGCGATAAGTAAATTTATCAGACGTATCTCTTGATGCCACAAGACTGCAACTTCAGTAAAGGAATATACCCTTCCTTGTCACCCTGTTATTGTATTTTTTAATGACATCCGCTCCCTTTAGATGCTCGTGTCATATTAGCATTAGCTGCTCTTGTAGCTTTGACCGTTCTACTTTCAGCGCCGGTAACAGCTCTGGATGACGCTACATTTACTCAGTTATTTAGTGCATACGACGCGCCCATTGAGCAGTACGTCAATGCCTTGGAAAAAAATAATTCGAATGAGGCAACTGAGGCAGCAAAGGCTTTGGAGAAACAATCCAAGCATCTGATGGAAGCCGTGCTGAAAGACAGCAATATATATTGGGAATTTGATGCTGCTAACCTCTGGCATCACTCAGAATATTTGGGACCATGAAGCTGTAGAAGCTGTTGTAATGGTCTACGGAATTATTGTCATAGAAAACGGTCGAATGGGTAGTTTTCAGATGATTGATCATGTGGCTTGTTACATCGATCCATGCTTTTTGTGGGGTGTAATAATCAAGGGTATTTCGCCGTTGATGCTCAACACAAAGTTGCGTGACGTGCCCCGTCCTACATTCATTCGGGATTTCGTTATGGAACCTAATTTTACTGCAACACTTAAATCCACAAAACATCTGGCGTCCAATATCAGGCAGTTGTGTTTCGTCTGTGACGATGGGGGCTTGATCAATTATATACCAGGACAGTTTTTTAAATTGGGATTTGATTACCAGGGCAATTACCTGCAGCGCTCCTACAGTATCGCCAACTGTGATGAAGATCCATCAGACAATAAAGAACTGCTCATTGCCATTGCGGCTGTTCAAGAAGGAAAAGCCAGTCAGTTTTTCTTTCATGCCGATCCAGGTTGTACGGTTGACGTTTACGGCCCCTATGGCATGCTGCTCCTACCGGATACTCTGCCAACACGTTTGATTCTCGTGGCCACTGGCACTGGTGTTGCGCCTTTTCGTTCGATGCTGCCACAACTGGCTAAGGAACTGGTCATAACAAATACCTCAGTACATCTATTATTTGGCACCAGAAACCATCAAGAACTGATCTATGCTGATGATTTTCGTCGTTTTGCTGACGTGCATACAACGTTTCACTTCAAAGCCTGCCTTAGCCGTGAAGTGGCACAACAAAGCGATGAAATACACGGACATGTACAGGACGCCTTAAAGTTACTCCAGCCTAATTCTGCCACTGATCATCTGATGCTCTGTGGCAACCCGAATATGGTGGAAACACTTTTTACCGATTTACGTCAACAAGGTTTTGGAGTAAAGCAAGTGCGACAGGAAAAATATGTGTTTGCGTTCAGGTAAACTGTCGAATATGCTAATAAGAAAAACAGGAGATTGTTGTGACGTCTAATATTGTCGAAGTTATCGCCGCTCATCGAGCGCTTGAAAAGTATGCAGACACAAATCGATTGCTGGAGGAAGCTGTTCCCTATGTCGGACAACCCAAACAGAGTGAATCCGATCCAGATAAGATTTTTTTACGCCTAAATCCCTTGTCTAGCAATGGAGCATTGCTAGAATTCAAAACAGAAGATGTCGTATTTGCTGAAAATGTGAAAACCGTGTCCCAAAAAGACGGCTCGACATTTCAGATTGTCAAAATATGGGTTCACATAGGAAGTATCGGGATCAAACTTGAACCTTTCATCGTGCAGGATTTTTCACATGTTTTCGCTAAAGACTTCGATGCATAGCGCATTTCTGACAGAGGTTTGGCTTTGAAAGCGAGGGCTCGCGCTTGAGGGCTGGTGCTCTGTAAAGGAAAAGTTTGGAAAAGTAACTGTTGATTTTTAACTGTTAGTATCAACGGGCTATGGTGGATAATCGTCTGTCAGCTGCGTTCCTGCTTCGTATTACTTTCCTTTGCTGTCTGTTTTATCATGATGCCGTCGAGAGATATTTGCCTCCAGTTCTTGTTCATTTGTTTGGCGGGGTTCAAATGAGGGTTACACCGTTCACATCAGTCCTCTGCACTTAAACCAAACATATTGCGCACTAACCAACCAATTCATAAGCTGCCCATCTTTGATATAATCGCAACATTTCTTCCGCACACATAAGGATACGTTTGCTTTGGAACACTCTACGATTATACCTTTTCCCGCTAAACAAATGACTAATCTTCAAAGAAAAAGCATCGCTTTACAGGCCATCAAATACAACCATACCGACACTGCCATATCTAATCAACTGAATGTGAGCCGTAAACTAG
>PIVM01000167.1 GCA_003353945.1 Gammaproteobacteria bacterium | reverse complement strand
GCCTGCTGGGTTTGCAGTACGATCGCTTGCAGCTCGGTGAAAAACGTCGGTGCGCTGGGTTGCTTATCCATTAAGGCATCTATGCCTTTAACGGCCGCATGCACGGCAGGTGAGTAAAAGACACTGGTGAAACACAGCAGTACGATAACTGCAGTGGCGCGCATCAATTGGTGACCTTCGCGAAATTGTGTAATCAGTGGCGTTTTCATAGTTATTCTCTTTGGTGTTATTCCTTTATTGGCGAGGGCTTGTCATGAGCCCCTCACCCTAGCCCTTTTATGCCCGCCCTCTGGGTACTCCCAGGGGGAGAGGGGATTTATGGTTAGCGGCAGATGCGTCGATTCCAGAGACCGGGTGCTGTGACACGCAGATCGATCCAGTGAGTTGTTTTCGCATCATAGGGATCACTGACTTCAATCTCGACAGAATGTTCGCCAATATCCGCTTCGGTTGCACTCCAGCTAATCACCCCTTGCTCGCTTAGCTCAAGTCCAGCAGGTGCGCTAATCAACGCGAAGGTGATCGTTTCGCCTTCAGAGTCTTGTGCATCAATTTGATGACTGAATAGCTCTTCTGTTTTTACATGGAAATTATTTTTCTCATCATTGATTTCCGGCGGCTGGTTTGGATTTGGATTGAGTTCTACCTGAATGGCAAACGTGACACTATCCTGCTGAGCGTTGTTATCAGTGACACTGACCGTTAATGTATGACTGCCGACCTGGCTTTCGATGGGTCGCCAACTGAGTAGACCCGTATTTTCATCCAGACTGACTCCAGCAGGCGCCTGGTCTAATACGAAACCAATCGGCAATCCGGTCAGGTTGATCACGCCTATCGAGAAAGAATAGTTTGCATCATGATAGATACTTGGATTATCTGGAAAATCAACAATCGTTAAATCTTCTGTCACCACGGTAAGTTCAAATGTTTGAGTAGAAGCGGCACCGTAAATATCATAGGCTTCCATCACGACAGTATGGGCACCAACATAACTGTATGTATCTATCTTCCAAGTGAGCACATTGCCTGACACTCTGAGGCCATAGGGACCGCTAACCTTACGGTAGGAAAACGCATCGCCGTTAGCGTCGGTCGCTTCCATAATATACTGATAAGTTGCACCTATTTTGACAGAGTTTCCCGGTGTTGAAGTGAATTGTGGTGCAAAGTTTGGACTAACCGTCAGCGTAAACGACTGCGTACTAAAACCACCTTTACCGTCGTCGGCACCAACGACAACTGAATGGGTTCCTTCTTGCTGCGCCGTCGGTTTCCAGGATAAATTGCGACCACCCACAACCATGCCAGATGGACCTGATACTAAACTGAGAGAGGTATAATCGCCTTCCGCATCGGTTGTCGATATCGGATAAA
Organism: Gammaproteobacteria bacterium; assembly: GCA_003353945.1. Taxonomy (GTDB): domain Bacteria; phylum Pseudomonadota; class Gammaproteobacteria; order Pseudomonadales; family PIVM01; genus PIVM01. Next base: position 6,469 of record PIVM01000167.1, on the reverse strand, counting down.
AATAATTACGTCCAATGACGGCATCCAGGCTTGGCGAAGAAGTAAACACGGGCGGTTGATTGGCTGACGCCGATATTGTGAATTCTTGTGTGATTACACCGCCAAACTGATCATCAGCTTGTAACACAACAAGATGGTCGCCTATTTGCTCGGCTGTGGGCATCCATCGTAAATAGGAGCCATTTTGATTAGTCATACCTTGCGGTCCGGATACCACACTGTATTGAATACTGTCGCCATTACCATCAGTCGCGGAGTACCAATACATATAGTAATGGGCTGTAGCCGCATTCAGGTCAGGCGTTGAGACAAATTCAGGTGCTTGGTTAAGCTCAACCGTGATCACAAAATCTTGTGTTGTGGATGCCCCATGGCTATCCGTTACTTGCAAGCTGACAGAGTGCTCGCCAATATCCGCCTCCGTTACATCCCATACCAGACGGTTATTATTATGCGACAGTGTTAACACCATTCCCTCGGGGCCGTTAAGCAACTGATAAGTACGTGCATCATCAGACAAGCCGTCAAGGTTGAAATTCTCACTGCCATCGTATACCGGGTGGTTATCTACATCGGACGCAAAAATACGGTAGTCGTAGGTACGTCCCGTCATCGCGACGGTAATGGGATCAGTTGTAAATAAGGGAAAATGATTCGCACCGGGTGTTGAAATCAATCGATAACGCTGCTGATCTGCCAGAACACCATCAGACACTTCTAGCGTAACGAAGGTTTCTAAAAAATCGGGCGGCGTTACCCATTCGACCAAGCCCGTAGCTGCATCTATTGTCAGACCTTCCGGCCCTTCAATCACAGCGTATGCCAATACATCCTGATCAGGGTCACGCGCTATCGTGGCATAGTTATAAGGTTCACCCGGTGTAGCATGAAAATCGGGCAATGACAGAAATTTCGGTACGTGATTATCAGGTGATTCACTGGGCAGCCAATTTATTGTCAGGGTTTCAGTGATGGTTTGTGCCTGGACAGTAAACGTTTCCATTCCCTCTTCATAGGCGGTATAGCAGAACTTTGCTCGCCCCGTTGCATCTGACAAGCGTGTATGCCTTTGCGATAGACCTGAGAATTGTCGATCAAATGACACTTGGTTTTGCGTGACAGGATTGCTATCAACACCCGTAAGTTGCACAGCAATACAAACGACATCATCGCCAACATGTGCGGAGGTATAATCTGCTGATAGCGCAAGTGATGTAATTTCCTTGTCTTCTGACAAAGCCATGCCTCCGATATATCCATACGATTCGTATTCGGCAAAACCATACGCATATAAGCCAAAAGGCCTGTCGCCAGTGACTGTGTGCTGTCCAAAACTAACCGGCAACTGTACTCCCCTATAACTCGGATCAGGCATAGTAATCCATAGATTCGCATCAATTTGCTCACCATCTATTCGAATGGAATCAATAGTCTCTGCGGGTGCAATAAGATTGATGTAATTGTAGGGGTAAATATCGGCTGGCGTGGTGACATTGTAAACTGACAGGAACTGTTCAACAGGTGGGACAATTAGCATAAAGGGGTCAGCATTATGAGTATTTACTGGTCTTTGACCAAGATCAAATGACGCCCCGTTTGAAAACTGTGCAACCAGAATGGGTTGACTACCCACAATGAGCGCAGGCTCCTCAATCACTGTTTCGTAGAACTCCCCGCTATTTAAGCGGGCAACGACAGCTTCATTAATCCATAGGTAAGTGTTGTCTTTATAGGCCAATATTCTGAAGGTGTCACCATAGCGCGTTGCCAATGGTAGCGTTTGATAGGCTGAACCCCAACTCCCAATCGGGGGAATCTGCTCTACCAAATGATCGCCATAATTTTCATTTACGCCTGCAGCTTTATCCCCAGTGAACAAGGCAATGGGGTTATTGGCGCTGATAGTAGAACCGGTGACTTCTAATGCATACCCCTGATGGCCGCCTTGTGCCATTGCTTGATAGGATTCACCCCGATTTAATATGATTTGATAAGGTTCTGTTTTGAGCTCCTGCGTTAAATCTGTGTCATCCAGTGTATCGACAGGATTGATATCGATCACCGTATTGTCTTGCGTTGCAACAATCCCTATGTAATTAGCACGCCCATACCCAGGATCGCCCCTGAACTTGTAGTCATTAGCATAACTCATGGCATAGTAATCACGCCCTAAAGCCACAACAGGCAATAGCAAGGTTGCATCACTGGAGAATTTGGCCCGATTGAGCAAATAAAGAGAAATGTCCACATCCGATGTAACATGAATGCCATAGGGATTAATACCCTTGGCATCTTGAACATCCTCAGAAACGTAATCAAGTAAATCAATTGTTAACACTTCATTGGCGTTCAATGAATAGCTTAAATCAATATTCAAGGCAATCGATTCAACATGCACGGTTCCGCTTTGCGTTGATGAGGCATAGAGTGTTCTTTTTTGGTCTTCAGGATACTGAGGGTTTTTAGCTCTGATATTAAACATTGTCCAAAATTCTTTGCCCTGCGTTGTCAAAGGGGGTTCATCATATTCCGGCGTTACAACGATAGTGACGGTCGCAGTGTCTTCAGCTTTGCCATCACTGACAGTAAAGATGAAACTATCAGTCCCATTGGCGTTACTGTTGGGAGCATAGGTGAGATTAGGCGCAACTCCCGTTAGCGTACCGGCGCCGGGTTGGCTGGTGATGGTGTAGTTTAACGTATCGCCATCAGAATCGGTGGCCGTCAGCGTAATTGCCACACTGATATCTTCTGCAGTATCAACTGATTGATCCTGTGCTGTCGGTGCTTGATTGGTATTGTCTATAGCGAGAGTATAACTCTGCTGAGTCTCTCCACCTTGGCCGTCAGACACGGTAACGTTGACTGCATGGTCGCCTGCTTGTGTATATCCCGGCACCCAACTGATCAGCCCACTGATGGAATCAATGCTCATGCCAAGAGGTGCAACTGTCAGGCTGTACGTCAAGCTATCCCCATCAACATCCGTTGCACTGGCTTGATAGCTGTATAGCGCGTTTTCCACAGCAATTGTAACGGGCGTACTGCTAAATTGTGGCACGTCATTTTGTGCTGTGACTGCAATGCTGATCACTGCCGTTGCGCTATCAAGCATGCCATCGTTTACGATAAATTCAAACTGATCGGCACCATTAAAATTTTCATTCGGTTGATAACTTAAAGCAGGTGCTACTCCGAAAAGCGTGCCATTGAGTGGTTGTGCAACCACGCTATAACTCAAGACATCGCCATCAATGTCAGTGCCCGAGAGCGTAATGGCAATCGCTGTGTCTTCATCAGTAGTAGTGCTTTGTTCTTCTGCCATGGATTGATCGTTTGCCGGTGAGACCGTGATCGTCACTGTGGCAGAAGCTAACGCTTCGCTATCGCTGGCAGTGAAAGTGAAGCTGTCAGCCCCGTTGGCGTTACTGTTGGGGATATAGCTGAGATTGGGCGCGACGCCCGTTAGCGTACCAGTGCTGGGTTGGCTGGTAATTATGTAGCTTAGCGCATCGTCATCGGAGTCTGTGGCCGTCAGGGTAATTGCCACACTGGTATCTTCTGCGGTTTCAACCGATTGATCCTGCACAGTCGGTGCTTGATTGGTATTAGCGACGGCGAGGGTATAACTCTGTTGAGTCTCTCCGCCTTGGCGGTCAGCCACGGTAGAACTAATTGCATGGTCGCCTGCTTGTGTATAGTCCGGCGCCCAACTGATCAGCCCACTGACGGAATCAATGCTCATGCCAAGAGGAGCAACTGTCAGGCTGTACGTCAAGCTATCCCCATCGACATCCGTTGCACTGGCGTGATAACGGTAAAGGGCATTTTCTACAGCATTTGTGACGGGCGTACTGCTAAATTGTGGCGCGTCGTTTTGTGCTGTGATCGAAATGCTGATCACAGCCGTGGCACTGTCAACCGTTCCGTCGTTTACCGTAAATGCAAACTGATCACTGCCATTGAAGTTTTCATTCGGCTGATAACTTAAGTTGGGAGCCGTACCAGAAAGCGTGCCATTAGGTGGTTGTGCAACCACAGTATAGCTTAGCGCTTCTCCATCAATATCTGTGCCCGACAGTGTAATAGCAATCGCGGTATCTTCAACTGTTGTGAGGTGCTGTTCTTCTGCCGTTGGATAATCATTTACTGCAGAGACAGTTATTGTGACGGTGGCAACATTTGATGCTTCACCATCACTGGCTTCGTAAACGAAACTGTCTGTCCCGCTCACATTGCTGTTGGGCGTATAAGTGAGGTTGGGCGCGACGCCCATTAGCGTGCCGGCATTGGGTTGGCCGGTGATTGTGTAGCTTAGTGAATCGCCATCAGGGTCAGTGGCGGTCAAGCTAACCGCGACACTGGTATCTTCTGCGGTTGAGATGGATTGAGCTGGTACTACGGGTGGCCAATTGGTATTGGCGACGGTGATCGTATATTGTTGCGATGCCTCACCGCCCTGCCCGTCGGCTACCGCAATACTCACTGCATGGTTACCCGCTTGCGTATAGTCTGGTGTCCAAATAACCAATCCACTATTGGCATCAAGCACCATACCTTGCACTGCCGGGGAGCTTGTCAGGCTATAAGTCAACGCATCCCCATCAGCATCCGTTGCACTGACTTGGTAGCTGTAAAGGGCGTTTTCTGTCGCGCTTATGATAGGCGTACTGCCGAATTGTGGCGCGTCATTTTGGGCTAGAACCGTTAAATTTAACGTAGCCAAAGATGAATCCAACTCACCGTCATTGACATGAAAGCGAAAACTATCTGATCCAAAATAATTGCTATCTGGCGTATATACAAAATGGGGCGCCGCTCCCGTCAGGCTGCCATGACTTGGCAAACTATCGATGGTGTAGGACAACATATCATTATCTTGATCTGTAGCAACTAGCGTGATGCCAAGCGAACCGTCTTCGCTGACTGTGTAGTCTGCACTGTCTGCTTGTGGCGCACTATTGGGTTTTACAGCGACCTGAAGTGGATAGGTCTGTTCGTTCGTTGAATTCTCCCGCTCCTTTCCGTCATCAACCCGAACAGCAATTGTGTAGCTGCCGGCTTGACCATCACTGGGAAGCCAAACTATTTGGCCGGTTTGTGCATGGATTGACATACCGTCAGGCGCTTGCAGCAAGGAGTACTGAAGCTCATCATTATCGCTGTCACTTGCCTCAACATCATAGGTATACGCGATGGTCTCTTGCGCTATGACTAATGGGTCCGAGGTAATAATTGGTTGATGATTCGGCTGCTCCGCTACAGTTAATGCCGTATTGTAGACAGTAGAGGCTGCGTAGTTTTCGCCTCCTGGCGGGTTGTCGGTTACCACTAGCGTGAGTTCGGCAGTGCCGTGTTGACCAACCGTTGGCAGCCAGTCAATGATGCCTGTGTCAGGATCTATTGACATGCCTTCCGGTGCGAGTGTCAGCGCATAAGACAGGGGGTCGCTGTCCATATCGGTCGCAACGACTTGGTACTGATAAGCAATCGTTTCCTGTGCATTCAGGTCGGTTATTGGCTCAATTTCCGGTGGTGTATTGGGTGCATAATCGACCACTAGCTGATAGCTTAGTGTTGTGATGCCACCATAACCATCATCAACAAAAACCGTTATGAGATAACCCGCTAAATTGGCATCGCCAAGTTGTGGGAACCACTGAATAACGCCGGTTTGTTCATTGATCGTCATGCCATTGGGAGCAGAGCTTAAACTGTAGCTGAGTTCATCACCATCAACATCGTTTGCATTGACATCATAGACGTAGGGAATGGTTTCTTGCGACCTATGATCCGGAATGGGATCTAATAGTGGTCCTTCATTTGATTCCTCGATTACCAACTCGTAGATTTTAAATGCCGAGCTATTACCCGCTTTGATTTTAAAACCCTTTGAGCTGATCGTGGGTTTTAATCGCCAGGTGGCCGTTTCATGAATGTCACCACCGACACTCATGAACGCTTTGTAAGTCATGCTGTTTCCAACAAGCTCATCGGTCACCCGCAGCAGTTCTTCATCGTCTAGCGTGGTAATAATGGCATCATCCGCATCCAAATAAGGTTCGAATAATTTAAAAACTACTTTGTTAATTTTAATTCGGATGGGGTTGTTAGTGGTACTATCAAACGCTTCAAACACTAAACTGTCGGTGTAATCAGCGTAGGAATCGAGCTGGGGCTCGTCGATGACGCCGGCTCCGTTCCAATGGTCATATTGATACAGAACACCAATCCCGCTGCTATCTTGCCGAACCAATACACTGTGGGGTTCACTGTGGCCGATGTGCAGCAATGCCGGATTTCGCTGATGTTGCGTCGCTGCAGTAATTCGCAGCTTGATGCCATCTTGCTCTAGTGCAGCGTCTCATTGAATTGATGCTACCTTTTCGCACTTTAACATATTGGCCCAAGCGTGGGGGTGGAAGAAACCCATCAAATCAATTTTCCATCAGGGTACGCACCTGCTGCT
>PIVM01000432.1 GCA_003353945.1 Gammaproteobacteria bacterium | reverse complement strand
GGTATTTGCAAGTATATATCGGCAGTGTGTAACATCCATGACGTAATAGGCGACAGTATAGACGGCTGGCCCCTATGCCGATGATACACTTCCAGTTCCTGGTGACATGTTCATTTTGAAGACGTCATTGTCCGTCCGCTCAGCGTCTTACACTTATCATGTGTTCTAATTTGGTTGGAATTGGTGGTCCCCTTTACCTAAATTAAAGACTTGTGCGGATGCAGGCGCCGTTCGCCTTGGATGCATTAAGGTTGCCTGATGTACCCAGTAGATTGGCCAGCGCACCTAACTTGAAAGTTCATTTTGTGGTCACCCTGGCATATCTGTTGCTATGGGATATCCCGATGCCAGCCCCGAGAGAGCAAACTTCGCGATTTTCTTTACGGCGTGTGCCCTGACATTGCCTTCAATCGGAGGTCCACAACTACATGTAGTTATATGCAACTCCGCTGGGTAACTAAGTGCGGTCTTGGAACTTCATTTGGCGTCAACGAATATGAGAGTTGAATTTTACTTGGGTCTCATTGATTTGATTTTGACCAATCTAAAAAGACTCATACACTTTAGGCTTGTCCGTTTAGTAATCTTTAAAATAAAACGTTTTTTTAACTTTCCTGGTGTTGCTTTTATATATATATACGAACTGCGTGACGACACATCACGTGACCAAGACCAATACTATACAGTAACCTAACATTTTGGATATGGTTCACACTGTTGATTTTGTCATGGTCAAGGGTATACGAATCGTCATAAAAGGTTTGCAAAAGTGACTGGCTAGGGCAATTTTTGTCAAGGTCGAATTACAAGGTCACAGCAGCACACACTGGAATCGCACAACGGCGACAATGTTTTGTTTTGGTGTCGTTCGGCGACAACGGCGACTTTGTAGCTGCTCACCGGCCGCGACATTCGGCGACAAGCCATCAGGAGCCAAGTCGCCAGTGAGTAGCTGCAACGTCACTCTTCAAGTGTCGGCGGACGTCACCGAAACTAAAAATTATCGCCGGTTAATATATGAATAGTACCTAGAGACAGCAGGTGATGGTCTTTGGTCATGTGATGTCACGTCACGCATGGCTCACTTCAGGTGAAAGCACCAGCAAGAAGTTGCCAGTGCATGTTTCCATTCACCATGTTGATGTTATATGCTTTCTGACATGGTTGATTGATCGAACGGCACTCGCGAAAAAGGTGATAAAATGGCGAATATTTGTGACGGCTCTCAGTCGAACAATGATAACGGGCAGTGTTTGATCAGATTAAATGGTATTATTCGTTTTTTGTTTTTATTTCCAATTGTCAAAGTAAAGAGCATTTTTGTCTCTTTTGAATACCAAAACATCCGCATCCGTATCACCGGGTTCATTTCATCGAATAAAACATCCCTCTAGTAAAGAAACGTGCAAAGCTTGACAAGCAAATGTTTTAATTCTGAAATCATTGACAATGGCCGGATCTCAAAACGAATGGTAAATAATTATTTTCATTTTATTAATGCTGTAGCTATATGACGATCTATTTACAATAATATTTTACACCGTTTTAAACATAAAATAGTGTGCCAGAATAGCCAACTTAGCGTAAACGGTCATTCATAGGCATTGATATAGACCCTGCAATAAATTTCGGAAATCGAATGATATTTTGTAAACTCCTGGCTACTGGCAGGGATCTAGAAACATTTCCCGGGCAGTGGATGATCATCAACTGGTCAACTTCAGCCACAGTACACACTCTGCTGACCACCGCTGTCGTACATGTATTCATAAAATGTCACGGTGAATGTCGAGTTGGCCCTGCTTTCGCGTCGAGACGGCACGCACTTCCCACGGTGAATTCCAAAGGGCGGTCATGTAATGATCTGTAATAGCCGGCCAAAACTAGACAAAGGGAACCGCTCGGTGCCGGGCGAAACTGAAATCCGTCGCA
>PIVM01000431.1 GCA_003353945.1 Gammaproteobacteria bacterium | reverse complement strand
CTTTCGTCGGTCGTAGATGGTGTTTCTAGACCGTCTGGAAAGGTACAAAACAGTGTGTAAGAATTGTGATTTGAAAGTGAAAGTGCAATTTTATAAAAATATTTTTGTGAAAATATTTAGTCATTTAATGTACAGTTTTTGGCACAAATACTGATGGCTGGGCGGCGGATCATAGTTCGGAGGGTGCTTGAATTGTTTATTGTTTTGTTTTTGTACATACCGTCCATCTTCGGGTTGTAAATTGAGATATATTGAGGAATTTATTGACAAATTTGCGAATTTGGCTTTCTTTGCGGCATTGACTGTGACGTCACGAATCCATGGTCAAAACGAGGCTGGATTCGGGCACTGCCTGAGGCCAGCCAATCAGAGTTCTCCTTACAACTGGTCATGGTAGGCCCAAACATGATATACAGCCGAAGCCAGCGGCTGGGTGCGTGCGCACCGGAATCCATATTCCGCGAAGCAAGTCGCGAATCTATTTTGGTCGATAGCTTCGGTCGTAGTCCATAGCTTCGGGTGATGGAAGCTATAATGCACGATTCCAGCATCCGTTTGTCGTGCTTCACGATATCGCACGAATAGTAGATTCGTGAATACGTTTGTGTGTATTGAAGTGTAATGAGGTATATTGTGATGTTTGAGTGTTTAGACCTGCATTGAGACTCAATACAGTTAATAATTAGTATGGAATGAAGTGATTATTAGACCACAGACTGTAGTCAATGAACACTTGGGTAATAATGTATATAATGAATTGTTGAGTAAATATGTGATAGATACAGGTGATTTAAAGCATTCTAGAGCTTTTTACAAGGACTTTTCGCAATCGAAAGTTTTTGTCAGAGCTTCACAACCGCTGATGACACACAACAATATAGGCACAGTTCTGATACAGCTACGTGTGGGCATCTGAGCTCCATCCTGATTAGTCTGCATGTAGTCTGGACCACAATGGTTGTCATCTAGTAGGTAGTTTGGCTCTTGACAGGACCCATAACAATAAGTCTTTTTGAACTTCAAATATGACTGGTTTCTTAAGAATCCTCTCCTAGCAGTTTTGGCTTGCGTCTAGCACGTCCATAACGGCTATAGCTTACTTCGGAAGTGTGCACTAGGTCTTTTGCTGAAATTTTCTGGTCAACTTGGCTGGTTTTAGTCGCAGATTTTGTAGTTTCTGTAGACTTCAACTTAGCTTTCTGTTTCTTTGGCTTCTTGGACTGCAAGGTTTCAGATTTGCCCTGCAATCTTCTTTTCCTGGCTGTTGCACGAATTGCTGGTGCAGGCAGGTGTGTTTCTTCTGTTTGGCTGACAGCTTCTGCAGAAGAACCAGGATTGACATCCTTGTTTGTTGTGCTAGCTTTGGAAACAGAGTTGACGTTTTCATGTGAAAATTTGTCAGATGAGTCAGCCACGTCGTGGACTGGCTCAGAAATGTTGTTGTTATCATCTTCCCATTCTGGATCAGATGAATCACTATCACTCCCATAGTTGGCTAGTAGAGTATCCAGTGATGATGGCTTTGGGGTCCCCATGGCCACTATGATACCACTGGAAAGCTTTGCTTTTGCCGAAGACTTCTTTGATTTGGCTTTGCCTTTGCTAGGGTTGGATCTTGATGAACCCTTGGATCGCTTCAAAACATCAACAGACTCAGCTTCTTGAACTTCTTCTTTGTCCAGTGCAGCTTTGTCTTGACGGGTAGTTTGGGTGCTGACCTCACACTTGTCAGGCTTCTTCATCCACGATACACGTGGGGGTTCTCCTTCGAGTGGCTTCAGATAGTTGACATGCACAGTTTTCAGCCTGGCTTCAGGATCCTTCTGGATGACCACATTGACTTGTGACTTTGTCGCAGCGACCACCAAGAAAGGACCAACCCACGGGAGCTCCAACTTTCTCTGCTTCTTCGCATGTGATAGCATCCACACCCAATCACC
>PIVM01000166.1 GCA_003353945.1 Gammaproteobacteria bacterium | reverse complement strand
TTTTAGATATTTGCTATAAATAGAATGCGTCGAATAAGTCCGGGCTTGTTCAACAACTGGATAAAGTCGCGGCTGCGCGCGACTTATCCTTGTACGTTCGTTGTACGTTTTAATAATAATAAGGGAGGAGTGATGAGTAGTATTAGATGGTTAACGGTTTTTCTTTTTGTGGCTCTGAATTTGCAAGGATGCCTGCAATTAGGCACTGACCAACAGTTTTCGTTCCCCAATTGGGGTGGCAGTTATCCGGTAGGGGTGAAAAGCGTAATCCTAACCGATGAGTCTCGGGATGAAAGCTTCACTCCGTTTGATCCGGATGATCGACGTAAGTTGATTGTCGAGTTTTTTTATCCATCGGTGGTTGACCCAAATGCAGGGCGGCTCGAAGTTATCTCGGATTCTTTATGGCTACCTGGGTTTATTAATTTTGACGGCAAGTTTTTACGTCGGAGCAATTACGTATCGGCTACCTGGAATATCTCAAAAAACACGCCAATAAATAATGAAAGAGAAAGCTATCCTTTGTTGGTTTTTTCTCACGGTTATGGTCTTGTTCCAGCGCATCACGTGTCTATTCTTGGCGAATTAGCAAGTCACGGATACATTATTGCAGCAATAAATCACACTTATGGATCAACACTTGCGGAGTTCCCTGGCGAGAACTCAGTATCTGCAGTTCCCATTTCAAAATACAACGCAGGTGCTTTTTTGCCCATATGGAGCGATGATCAGGTCTTCGTTATTAGTGAAATAGCATCATTAAATGCTGATTCGAACAGTTTTCTGTATCAAAACGTGGATTTAGATCGTATCGGTGCTTTCGGACATTCTTATGGAGGCGCTGCTTCTTACCATGCGGCAGCGAAAGATACACGAATCATTGCAGCGATAAATATGGATGGAGGTATATGGGATTATGAAGACAAATTGCTACAACAACCCTTTGCTGTCATATTAGCTGAAGATTATTTTGAAGAAGCTACTTCCTGGCTGAACAATGTCAATAACGAAAGTTACATGGTATTAGTTGACGATTTTCACCATGCGACCTTCTCAGATTTACCTTTGTGGTATCAATGGGATTACCCTGGAGAGAATATTTTTGGCCCCATTGATGCTCACAGAGGACAGGAGCTTGTAACGGGATTTATCACACAATTTTTCGAGAAGTACTTTTACAATGCCAGCGCTCCCTGGTTTGATGATCCTGATTCGATGCCTTTAGAGGCAGTCGTTGAAAAGAGATAGGAAATGACAGGATTTAGAATTTATAGACGGCATTAATTTGGTAGTTGGGATTACAAATAGAACCTATATGTCCCTCTTTTGATATATGGAAGGAACATGAAGTTCTAAAACTCGATAAGGCAATCGTTAATGCTCTAATTACTAAAGGTAAACCCAGTTTTGCCGGGGGGAACTTAATTTTTTCATCTGGCAGGTTTGGCTGGTGGAACAAACCTTATACCCGGGACTCTACCGTAATGAGCTAAGACAACGGCTTAGCTGGAGGGTGGAGTAATGAGGATCATCACTTTTATCGTTCTATCACTGATATCTGTAAGTATATTGGGTATTTGACCGCTTTGAATAATATACCTAACCGGCGTGTCAGATAGTTAAGCGTTGCGATTTCATCGTCAATGGGTGGTCATGTATGCGTTTTTGAGGCGCTGTTAACATGATGTCTAGGATAATTGTTTGATAAAGGAGTGGGTTGGGTGTAGGCTACGCTTGTAAATATTAAGAGATAATAATAATAATGAAGACTCTAAAGACACTACTAACCAGTGTAAATAAGCTAATTTGCGTGTTGTTGTGCTCGTTTTTTATTGTGTCACCAGCATTTGCAGATCTGTATATGGGTTTTGATAGCCTCGCTTATAGTGACTTTGCCGGCCAGGCCACTCCGGCGTTACTGGGTATCGCAGTGTTTTTCGCTCCGATTTATGCTCCTTTGCTTGCTCTGGGCGCTGCAATGTAAATCGAAAGCCAACAATGCTCTACTCTGCCGATTGATGATTCTTAGTGCGCCAACGGATCTACCAAACGACCTATTGTTAACACCTCACTAGATATTTGCCACTTCGGCAAACTGCACATCATTGTCCTTACTTGACGATAAAAACCTTCGCCTTGATTCTCAGCATGCCAAGCCCTTACGTTCTTCATCCACACTGAATTAACGAATTGAGATCACATTCAGCGAGTTAAGTTGACAGCATCGGCTGATGGAACAAATCGCATTCGCAGGACTCTACTGTAAATAAGCTAAGACAAAGGCTTAAAGAGAGGATTTAACAATGGGGATTGTTGATTTTTTCCGTTTTATTCATGACCTCCTAAAACGCATTGGCGATCTAGGAAAGCAGTTTGTGCATAGATCTTACGTTCAAGGATGCTGCCAATAGAACGGTGATTAGATAAATGCCTGTAGTAGACAGTTAATAGGGCATGAGTAAACGAGAGGTGTTGTATCAGGCAAACACCTCAGCGTTTTCAAATAGCATACCTTGCTGGTCTTTTGCTGCGAGTGTCGGTTCGTCTTGTATGTTCCATTCAGCGTTGATGGTTGGATCATTCCAGATAATGCAGCGCTCGTATTCAGGTGCGTAATAGTTTGTCGTTTTATAGAGAAACTCTGCAGTCTCAGAAAGCGTTACAAAACCGTGTGCAAATCCTTCTGGAATCCAAAGTTGTTTTTTATCCTCGCCAGAGAGAATTTCACCAACCCATTTTCCATAAGTAGGGGAGCTTTTACGAATATCAACGGCAATGTCAAATACCTCGCCTTGCACAACCCGCACAAGTTTACCCTGTGCTTTTGGGGGGAGTTGGTAATGAAGGCCGCGTAACACATTTTTTTGTGATTTTGAGTGGTTATCCTGGACGAAATTTACCTCTCTGCCAATGGCCTCGTTAAACGCGCGTTGTGTAAAACTCTCGAAAAAAAAGCCTCTTTCATCTCCGAACACTTTGGGCTCAAAAAGAAATACATCAGGTATTGCAAGTGGGGTCGCCTTCATCGAAAAATCTTCTCCTTCATTAATCCCAACAGATATTGGCCGTATCCGTTTTTGGCTAGATTGTTCGCAAGTCTTTCAAGTGTTTCATTATCAATCCAAGCGTTTCGCCAGGCAATTTCTTCAGGGCAGGCGACTTTAAGGCCCTGTCGTTTCTCCATGGTAGCGATAAACTGGCTGGCTTCAAGTAATGAGTCGTGGGTGCCGGTATCGAGCCATGCGTAACCGCGCCCCATGATTTCAACACTGAGCTGATCTTGTTCCAGGTAGAGCCGGTTTAGATCAGTGATTTCCAGCTCACCTCTGACTGAGGGTTTGAGCGATTTGGCTAGATCCACGACTTGTTCATCATAAAAGTACAGGCCAGTGACAGCGTAGTTGGACTTGGGATTTTGAGGTTTTTCCTCCAAGGATAATACTTTGCCGTCCGGATTAAACTCTGCCACACCATAACGCTCAGGATCGTGTACATGGTAGGCAAATACGGTAGAGCCTGATTCGCGAGCGTTGGCGCTGGCCAGCAGCTTGTGAAAGTTATGGCCAAAGAAAATATTATCACCCAATACCAGTGTGCAGGGGTCATTGTTGATAAAGTTTTCACCAATAAGAAAGGCTTGAGCGAGGCCGTTTGGTTCCGGTTGAACAGCATATTCCAGGTTAATGCCCCATTGGCTGCCATCTCCCAGCATTTGCTCAAAACGAGGCGTGTCCTGAGGCGTTGAGATGATCAGGATGTCGCGAATATCAGCCAGCATAAGGGTTGATAATGGATAATAAATCATCGGCTTATCATAAACTGGCAGTAGCTGCTTGGAGACCGATAGGGTGGCTGGATGTAGGCGAGTACCGGAGCCTCCCGCCAGGATAATACCTTTTCTTTTCATCATATCCTCTGTTAAATGATATCAGTGACAGTTTGTTTTTATGTATCGCAAGCAGCGTATTATGTGACTGATGCGATCGTGTATTATTCTGTTTTGGACTACCTATTCAGAGTATTGTTTATCAACCCATTCCAGATACGCACCACTGGTAATATTGTTTACCCAGTCTTGATTATCGAGATACCAGCGCACCGTTTTGCGAATGCCTGTGTCAAAGGTTTCAACGGGTCGCCAGCCAAGCTCCTGCTCAAGCTTTCGAGCATCAATAGCATATCGTCTGTCATGACCAGGGCGGTCAGTCACAAAAGTGATTTGCTCCGAGTAAGATTTGCCATCACTACGTGGGCTTTCTTCATCCAATATGGAGCAAAGAGTATTCACAACGTCAAGGTTTGACATCTCATTCCAGCCACCGATATTGTACGTTTCTCCAATCCGGCCCGCTTCCAACACACGGCGGATGCCGCTGCAGTGATCTTTAACGTACAGCCAGTCACGGATTTGTTGCCCATCGCCATAGATGGGCAGTGGCTTGCCGTTCAGTGCGTTGTGAATGACAAGAGGGATCAGTTTTTCCGGGAAGTGGTATGGGCCGTAGTTATTGGAACAGTTGGTTGTCAACATCGGCAGATTGTAGGTGAGGTGATAGGCGCGAACCAAGTGGTCTGATGCTGCCTTACTTGCCGAGTAGGGGCTGCTGGGTTCATAGCGGTTTGTTTCAGAAAAGGCAGGATCAGTGTCGCTGAGGGAGCCATACACTTCATCGGTTGAGACATGTAAGAAGCGGAATGCTTCCTGGTCCGTTTTCGATAGATCGTTCCAGTAATTACGTGTGGCTTCAAGCAGTCGAAAGCTGCCGACAATATTCGTTTGAATAAAATCTTCAGGTCCGTGGATTGAACGATCAACGTGAGATTCAGCGGCAAAATTGACTATTGCGCGTATTTGATGCTTGTTGAGCAAATCTAAAATAAGATCATAATCGCTAATATCACCCTTGACGAAGAGGTGATTGCTATTGTCCTGAAGTGCAACCAAGTTTTGCAGGTTGCCCGCGTAGGTTAACTTATCGAGGTTAATCACAGGCTCATCATGCTGAGTGAACCAATCGAGTACAAAATTGCTGCCGATAAAGCCAGCACCACCAGTAATGAGAATAGACACTTTTTAACAGTTCCTTTTCAGTTGCATATTTTTGGAATTCAGCACAGAGCGTGATTATCCGAGGCTCATATTCTTATATTTATTTTGCGTGTTTCAATAGTGCTTGATGGATAGTTGCTCGTAAATAAGGCGTATTCTCCCATAAATAAAATTAAATTTCCGCAGAAAATTAAAATCGGCTGCTGATCCGTGTTGTGAACCGCTAATATCGATAGCTATGCAATAAGTCTGCTGGTAATGATAAACGGTATTTACATAATGTTTGTACCGTTTTGAATTGCTTAAAAATAGTCGCTTTTAGGGTGCTGCGAATCTGTAGATGTGAAATATTCACAATACCCCTACATGTAAGATAGGGCTGGTTTCTAGGCCTGTTCTTTACTCATAAATATTTATACCCAATAAAATCAATTGGTTATAGGTGTTGAATGACTGATATGTGTCCGTATCTCCAAAATTTCAATGAAAACAGATGATTACGTGTTGAGTTTTCTAGAATTTTGACTTATGGGAAAAGGCAGCTTTGAGCTATATGGCTTTACGGTGCGATGTGCATGCTTAATGTGCCCGACAATGCTTATTTATGCTGCGGCAGAAGTTGATAGTGTTGCTTCCTTTGGGCGAGAGTGAGGGTGCTGCCCGCAAACGGGCGAATACATCAGTCAAACAGCCAAGGCCGTATGGCATCATAATTATCAATCACAATCTGTTGTGCGCTGGGTTTGCCTGCCAGTATGCGGGGGTCAAGCTGCAATTGATGCAGAGTATACGGCAATAGTGGTCCGCGTGTTTCTATTCTCAGAACGCCACGCACCATGCCGTAATCCTCCGCGATGATCCTTCTTTTTACAGCATTGAGACGTGGATCTGGCTTCAAGCGTACTGTCACCATCGTTTGCCATTTACGATCACCCTCAATGCGCTGTGTCGAATTGCCAAGTATTTCGGGTGTGCCCCTGAAGCGGCTCATCACAAAATCGCGATAGTCCATATTTTTTTCACAAAAAGCGCGAACATGCCAGCGTAGTCCTGTGTAGATCAGCGTATGTGGCGCAATAATACGGCCTTCTCTGTCAGGGAGAGACAGCGATACATAATCCACCTCCACCCGTTTTTGTTCCCTTGCGGCCTGCACCAGTGGGCGAACAATATTTGGATGCACATTGCGCAAGGGCGCTTGAATGACTTCTGTGTTAGCGATGTTTAGATTGAGCGGCTCAAAGGTGTGGCTCAACTCCCTGTTGCGATGCAGCAAGTGCAAATACTCGTCAGCTGTACCAGAGGTCAGTTGTGGCTGAAAGTCGTCAGTCGGTTTATAGCCCTTGAGGTGACGGTCATAAACAAGATTACCCGGCGCAATAGAGCGCAGGTATTCATTAATATCTTTGGATGCCTGCTGCCGTCCCATGCCAAACACGCGACACAAATGCTTGGTGGTCAGTCGTCCCTCCCACAGGGCAATAATCTCAATCAGACGGTAACGCAGTAACAGATCCCAGCGTAATGGCCATTGTTCCTTGTTCATGATGGTGCATGCTCCATATTGATTCGCTCTTCTTCATATGCCTGAAAACACGACATGTACATGTCGCCAGTATAGTCATGTCTATAAAATATCGCTATCTTTGTTTCAGTATTACGGAAGAGATACGGCATCTTGCGCATTGCACCGCCGCGGGCGGAGTGAGTGTTCAGCGTGGCCCGCAGTACCCACTACGGCTCACAGGGCACACTGAGCGTGAGTTGCCGCTCTTAGAAAATGTCAATGGAGCAATAGCCAATATGCAACGTAACAACCGTAGGGGATCAACAGTATCAGGTAGTCCGGGGACAAAAGTTAAAGCTTGGATTGAAAGTGAATATTGGTTATAGTTATGTGGTTAAAGATGGTGCACCAAAAAAACCAAATGCACTGTGATCCTATAACTTATCCAATCTATTTGAATATGCTTAAAGGGCCTGAGAAATACGTGAGGGATAGATTGAGGGTAGAAAAATTAAAATATAGTTCAAGCAGTAACGAATTTTGTGTGTTATTGGATAAAAACAAAACAATAGTGGAAAGAAACTGTGGATGCATTAACTGATCTAAAAGCTATATTACACTCCAAGCGAGCCAATATCTATTACCTCGAAAAATGCCGCGTCATGCAAAAAGATGGCCGGGTGCTGTATCTCACAGAAGCCAAAAATGAAAACCAGTATTGGAATATTCCCATTGCAAATACGACCTGTTTGCTTCTGGGAACAGGAACATCGATTACACAGGCAGCCATGCGTATGTTAGCGCAAGCCGGAGTGCTTGTCGGTTTTTCTGGTGGTGGCGGCACGCCTTTGTTGATGGCTAATGAAGTGGAGTGGCTGACGCCACAAAGCGAATATCGACCAACAGAATACATACAGGGTTGGATGCAATTCTGGTTTGATGATCAAAAACGGCTGCAGGCTGCCAAACAGTTTCAACAGGCGCGCATCAATTACCTTCAAACCCTGTGGAACAAAGACCGGGATTTAAACGCTGAAGGCTTTAGCGGCACTGCTATACAACCGGCACTGGATAACTGCTTGGCTAAAATCAACGATGCCACGCAGGTCGGGAAATTGCTGCAGGCCGAAGCACAGCTCACCAAGCGGTTATATAAATATGCCGCCAACTCTACCGGCTACGGCGACTTTACGCGTGAACGCGTAGCGGTAGATCAAGCCAACGCCTTTTTGAACCATGGCAATTATCTGGCTTATGGGTTAGCCGCAACCACATTATGGGTGCTGGGTATTCCTCATGGTTTTGCGGTGATGCACGGTAAAACACGGCGCGGCGCCTT
>PIVM01000430.1 GCA_003353945.1 Gammaproteobacteria bacterium | reverse complement strand
AGTGATTTTCGGAGCGGGCACGATTGGTTTAGGCATTTATTGTGTGCTTCGGTATTACGGCGTCAGTAATATTGTGGTGGTCGATCGGTCTTCATTCCGTTTGAGACTGGCTGAACAACTCGGCGCTACGGTTTTCAATGCATCGGAAGGTGATTTGAGTCGTTTTTTAATCCATCAGCAGGGGGCGAATGAGTTGATGGGTATGCCAATTCCAGGCAGTGATGTGTATTTTGAGGCAACAGGAGTCGGGGAGGTTTTTAGCCAAGCCGTCAATTTGTCGAAAGTCGGTGCTCGAATTGTTGTTGTCGGTGTGCACAAAGCGCCCGTATCTTTTGATTTGATCAATGTTTTGATTAGAGAGTTGAAAATTACCGGATCGATGGCCTATCCGACTGAGTTTCCTAAGGTGATAGAGATGTTGCAGAGCGGCAAGGTGGACGCCAAGGCATTAATCAGTCACCGCTTTGCTTTGTCAGCATTTGATGATGCGCTAGTCATAGCGCAGGACGCTGAGCAAGCCATGAAGGTGTTGATTGATTGTCAGGCTTGAGACCCTATTGTGTTAACACCTATTGGATCAACATAGAGCGCAGTAAGGTGCCAGGTTAGGTCGAAACTAATTCACCAGGCACCTTTTCTTGCTGTGTCGATAGCATTGCTACTACAGTTAATGACAACAAGCGCTGTTAAACTTTTTCAGTTTTCTCCGATTCGTATTCCGCAGTTTCGACCTTCTCAAGAATGTCATTAGCCAGTTCTGCCACATTGTGGTTGATATCGCGAACCATATTGTAAATAGCCCCTATGGTTGTATCTTGTATCAGTCTTACCTCGTGGCTGGGTTTTTCTCCAAATCCAAGACGTTCTAATACGGTGATGGGGAGCTCAGCAATGGAACGGTGTATTTCCTCTGCGGTAGTTGCACCTTTGTCAACGGCTTCTTCGATTAATTTGCTTATCTCTTGTTTATCGCTTTTCATGGTATTTCTCCAACTAATTTTTCATATTAAGTGTCTACATGGCTCAATTCATAATTTCCCTCCATCCAACGTTTAATATGATTGTAAACCTGGGGCGCATGCGCCAATTTCACATGATTAATGCCAGAAATCACGGCAGAATATTTTTCTCCGTTTGCTGTTTCATGTTCTTCCTGGTCAGAAACCGTGTGTCCATGAGCGCTGTTCAAAGACACCAGTCCATCACCGAGCACGTTGCCCAGCGGGTGGTTGGCGCTCTTTGTGAGCGTCCCAGCAACAAAATGGTGCCCTACGTTTTTTAACAAGGGGATTGAAGTGGCCGTAATGGCAGAATCACATTGCCAGTCTTCATCAATTAGATGGGGATAGCGTAAATCTTTGATGGCTGCTCCTCGTGATTCATAGATTTGTCCTATCTTTCGTGCGACAGGATGTGCACTTTTCGACATGCGCCGATAGACTTTCTCAGCCCAACCCTCCCACGGAGTGCCTAAGTGTGGCGAGCCCAGATAAAAAACCTTGGCCACTTTTGTTACCCAGTCCGACGACGAATCTGTGCCGTAATGGCATGCACTTCGGATAAGCAAGCCGCCCAGACTGTGACCAATCAAAACAATTTGATCGACCTCTACAGGATACACATTGACTAGCTCTTCTATTAAGCAGGATAGGGATCGACCATTTGTTGAAATGTGAAGCCCGCTATTAAAACGCACATAGAACGGTGTATGGTCGAAGTCTTCCAACAGTAAACTGCCATAGGACATACGTTGTATGGGTTTATCATTGTCTTCAGGCGTCTCAAACTCTTTTGGAAAAGCCCACAACTGCTCATGAGATGACAATCCATGAACAAAAATCGCAATTTTGGAGGATGGGGTCGGGAAGAGATGTTTTAGCCTGTTCTCTGTTAGCTCCAATCTACGGTTCTGATGGTAAAAGCCCATTTCAATGCCTAGCGTGCT
>PIVM01000429.1 GCA_003353945.1 Gammaproteobacteria bacterium | reverse complement strand
TCTCCCCCTTTTTTATGGGGTCATGTTGAATGAAACGTTCGGTTAGGGCCAACGCGCCCAGGGTAAGGGCTTGCCCATGTTGGTAGCGTCGATTGCTAATTTGGCTGATTTGGGCGCTTCCTCCGCCAATATCCAGCACAATGCCATCCGCTAACTGCACTTCATTGAGCGCGCCCATAACACCGTAATAAGCCTCTTTATCGCCATCTAAAATTTGCAGTGATAAGCCTACCTCTTCCTGAACGCGTTCCACAAAGGCAGAGCCGTTGGCTGCCTCGCGTACCGCGCTGGTTGCGGTGGCAATAATTTGGTCAACTTTGGCGCTGTCGCAAAAGCGTTTGAAGAGGCGCAGGGTAAAGACAGCCCGCGACATCGCCTCTTCACTCAAGCCGTGCCGGCTGAGTCCTTGACGTAAACGGACCACCTCTCTAATTTCATCTTCCAGTCGGTAGGCGTATCCCTGAATGGTAGTCATCACCACCAATCGGGCCGTGTTTGAGCCTAAATCAATAATTGCTATGCGTTGCCAATTGTTTATTTTCATTGTTTTTGGTTAGGTAGTTCCGAAAAAATAATCATCCCAAAATTGAGATGGGAAGAGGAGAGATACGGACAAAGTATTTCTCCAAACCAAGTAGACGTTCAAAGCGTTTTTCTAACGCATCCATCGCTTTGCAGGTCAATTTGACTCCGGTGTAGTAGGTTTTTTTGACAATTTCAACCACTGGATGAACGCTATTATAGGTCATATTTTGGGCAAAATGAAAGACAGTTTCCAGGGTATCAAGCAAACTGCCGTTCCAATAATTTTCCAAAACACCCCAAACTCGTTCAATGGGGTTATATTTGCTGTGATAGGGTGGATAGTAAGCCAACTCAATCGTCTGTTGCATTTCATCAGCCAAAGCGGTTATTCTTTTCATAAATTGTGTCCGCCGAGAGTGACATTCGGGGCCATTATCTTGATTGACAACCAGCGTTTTGGTCAAAGGAAAACGCGCTTCATTGGTGACCCAAACATCGTGAATACAATCTACAATCAAATCACTGGTCACAGGGGAGGTGGTCAAAAAAATGTAAGTTTCATTGTATTGAGGTAAGAAAACGCCAACCGGAGTGACCTTTTTATCGGGTCGATAATCGTGATCGAGTGCTTTCACTTCAACTCGACTATAGCCTCCTCTGGACAATAAACCGAGTAAAACGGTTCCCTTGGCATCAACTGACAGTCGCAACATCGTTTCATCCTCATCAGCTTTAGCATTGACCCGGGCTAACTGCTCAAAGATAGCATCTGTTTCCGGCTTTTTCTTGAGTGGCTGACTTTTCTTGACTTTTTTCAGTGAATAGCCAAGTTGATTGAGTTTGTGAGCGATGGTATCTTCGCCCGGTAGCTCCTCATCACTGTACTTCTTTTGTTCAATCAATTGCTTTCTAACCTCAGCTGCACTCAAACGAATATACAATTGAGTTGTCTGGAATGTCGGGTCTGTCTGAGTAACTGCATCTGCAATCGCTTTGATATCAGCCAATAAGTTGGGCAGGTGATATTCAGATGGTTTCCGACCCCGTGCCCTGAAATTATCCAGATAGGCAAAGTTACCTTCCAGTTCCGCTGTCCCTTTTTGTATTGTGCCTCGGTTCCAGCCCAGTTCTTCTTCCGCACGACGTTGCCCTCCCTTGCCCAATACTTTGACTACTTTGGCCTTAAATGTCCGGTTGGCATACCCTTTCAACTCTTGTGCCGTTTCAATAAATATGGTTTTCATTTCTTTGCTCAGTTCCATTTGTTCACCTCATCCCTTAGTTTTTCTATTTTACCAGTTTACCATTTTTTGGGATGATTTAAATTTCGGTACTGCCTTATATCTCTGGTTTGGAAACCTTGCTCACCCAGGAGGCCAATCAAAAATTGCAAGCCAAATCTCTCACGAACCGCTACCCTC
>PIVM01000428.1 GCA_003353945.1 Gammaproteobacteria bacterium | reverse complement strand
CAGGGAATACAGGTGAGAGATTGGCCAATGAGGGATCTGAAGGAAGTCCTAGACAAAAAGTGCCACCTAAAGGCAGTGAACCTTAGAAAAGGCTGTGAGTGGGAACAGGTGCCGCTGATCACCGAAGTCCAATATCCTTTCCGTAACACGAAGCAGTATTGAAGGTAGGTGGGTACTGACATAGATGACTATCTTAGAGCCTGCCCCACGAAGTGTTTTGGGTGCCCGGTGAGGACCCGCTGATTCTGGGTCGGTGTAACTACGACACCTTAAGCCCTAAGCGACGCAGTAATGTGAGCGTTATGGGACAGGGGGTTTCAGATGAAGCCATAGGAGACGTAAAACCTGTAGCCGATGAGGATGCGGTGACGTATCTGAGGGTAAAACTACAGGACAGCGACAGGATGTCGGAGTCAAAGGGCGGAACACATTAACGGTTATGCCCGTGTTATAAACCGTGGATCTGAGGCTGGCCTTAAACGGGAGTTATCTGAGTTGTGCTCTGGTGCCGTATACACCCCGAGTGTTCAGAGAATGCGAGCCACTGAAAGACCCATGCAAATGAGAAAGTTAAACAATGGAAACAGACCTATTCCAAAATGAACCAAGACTCTTTGAGAGGCTATGCCAACCCTTCTGGTTAGGTTTTGGCTTTGGTGACGTGAAGAAGAATCGGGGTGCGCCGGGTATTGACGGTGTCACGATTGAAGCTTTTAACGACAACCTCGAAGAAGAGCTAACCCAGCTGTCACAGGAACTGGCCAGCTGGAATTACAAACCTCAACCGGTGCGTCGAGTTGAAATCGACAAACCGGATGGCGGGGTGCGCCTGCTTGGTATTCCTTGTATACGCGACAGAGTGGTGCATGCCACGCTAAAGCGCTTATTGGAACCCATACTAACGCCGCACTTTTCTGATCACAGCTTTGGCTTTATACCAGGGCGCAATCAGACACAGGCAGTGCGTGAGGCGCAACGGATAGTCTCGGGAGGAAAACAATGGGTAGTTGATATCGACTTATCAAAATTTTTCGACCGAGTTCACCAAGACCGTCTGATTGGCAGGCTGGGCCAACATATTGATGATAAGCGCATTCTGCGTATCATCGGTATGATTCTGCGCAGCGGTATCATGAAAGACGGCCTAGTGTCACCAACACTGGAAGGCACAGTGCAAGGCAGTCCGCTAAGCCCTTTGTTGAGCAACGTTGTTCTCGACGAGCTTGATAAAGAGTTGGAAAGCCGTGAGCTGGAGTTCTGCCGGTTTGCTGATGACTGCAATATCTTCGTGAAGACGCCCAAGGCGGCTGAACGTGTGATGGCCAGCATCAGTCGTTTCATTGAAAAGAAACTCAAACTGGTGGTCAATCAAGAAAAGAGTCAGGTAGCACGTAGCGAAAAGGTGAAATTCTTGGGCATGACGGTTGTGAATGGACATCTCGCCATCTCGGTGAAGCCCTTGAACAGGGCAATGGCCAAGGTAAAAGCACTGACGCCGCGTGGTACACACCTGAGGTTAGAGGATGCCATTGAGGAAATCAATCGATGGTATCGTGGGTGGTCAAGCTACTACAGCATGACACAGTACCCCGCTCAACTGAAGAAGATAGAGGCACATATACGCCGACGTCTTCGCTCTCGATTGGTAGATCAGCAAAAGAGTCGCCGCAATCTTTTCAATAAGTTGGTGAAACGTAAGGTGCCCCGTAAATTAGCGGCGACATCTGCTTTCTCGAACCATAGGCGTTGGGCTTTATCGCACACTCGTGCGGTTGAAAGGGCCTACCCGAATAGATGGTTCATTGAGGAGGTGGGGCAATTTATCCGCTCGTCTGCTCAACTTGAGCATTGGTTTGATGTTCGTCTTTGGATACGTTTAGTGTGAGGAGCCGTGTACGTGACCCGTACGCACGGTTCTGTGGGCAGTCGGGGCTTACGCCCCTCTGACCCGAT
>PIVM01000427.1 GCA_003353945.1 Gammaproteobacteria bacterium | reverse complement strand
GGTCAATGCCGTAAATATCTAAAGCATAGCTCCTCTCTAGCCTGCCAAAATACACGCCAATTACTTGCATATATTAAACCATCGGCATATATTGACAACTGCCGATGAATTAATATTATGCCTGTTACGCCTAAACCGTCAAAAAAGCAGCAAGTTATCGACTATGCCAGGAATCATCCCGTTGTCAGGCCTTCTGATCTGACAAGGCTTGGCCTGCCCAAAGATTATCTTTACCAGCTTTCAAAAGACCAGGTGCTGGTCCGCATTGGCAGGGGTATGAGTGGCCACAACGCAAGGCAGGCAATAACCAATCCCTGATCGAAGCCGTGAAACAGGTACCCAAGGCGGTGGTAGCGTTGCTGTCTGCACTGAGCTTTCATAACTTTACGACTCAAAATCCCCACGAAGTTTGGCTCGCCATTGACCGCAAGGGCTGGCAACCAAAAATCCAGTACCCTCCTGTTCGATTTGTCTTCATGTCTGTAACACTAATGGATGAAGGTGTTGAGTACCATACTGTGGATGGTGTCGAGCTTAAAGTATTTAGCCCAGCCCGAACCGTGGCAGACTGTTTTAAGTACCGCAATAAAATTGGCCTTGATGTGGCATTGGAAGCGTTGCGGGAGGGTTGGCGAGAAAGGCGCTTTACCATGGATGAGCTGGTACGATGTGCACAATTCTGCCGGGTAAATAATGTAATGCAGCCCTATCTGGAAAGTCTGGTATAAACACGCTGGTATAAGAACAAGGGAAGGTGACATTGACAAAAAAAACAGCAGCATCCATTCGGCAACGACTCCTAAATTTATCCCGTGAACGCAATGAAGCCTTCGATTTTGTACTGAAAGTCTATTTAATTCAGCGCCTGCTTTATCGCTTGGGAGTATCTACATTCAACGACCATTTCCTGTTAAAAGGTGCCATGCTGTTTTGGGTCTGGGGTGGTGATTCGCATCGGCCTACCCGCGATATTGATTTACTGGGATTTGGCGAAAATGATATTGATACGTTGGTTACCGATTTTCAAACCATTTGCAGTGTGGAAGCAGACGATGGATTGGTATTTGATTTGGACTCCATCAAGGGCATAGAGATTAAAGAAGATGCCCTTTATCAGGGGGGTAAGAATCACCGGTAATGCCAGTCTTGATAGTGCCAATATTACCTTTCAGGTGGATATTGGTTTTGGTGATGCCGTTACCCCTGAGGCTGAGTTTGCAACCTTGCCTTCATACCTTGATTTGCCTGAAGCGGAATTAAAGGTCTATCCGGTTTATACCGTCATCGCCGAAAAATTTCAGGCTATGGTTATGCTGGGTATTGCCAATAGTCGCATCAAAGACTTTTATGATCTGTGGGTTATTGCGACAGAGTTGGAGATAGAAGGGGGGTTATTGGTTGGGGCAATCCAAGCTACTTTCGAACGGCGTGAGACGCCGTTATCAGAACAAAAACATTCGGTGTTTGAAAACTCATTTACCTCAGATGAAAATAAACAAAAACAGTGGGTCGCGTTTCTGAGTAAGAATGAACTTGAAAGTGATATGATTTTTGAGGTGCTGATGAGAGAGCTGCAAGGTTTTCTGGAGCCGGTATATGCGGCTGCGGCGAAGGAGCAGAGTTTTGATTGTAAGTGGTTATCGGAGCGATGGAACTAAAATAAGGGCGTGGTTCAACTGAGGGACCCACTGATTTCACCTCAAAGAGAACGTTAATTAGACAGCCTGGTGGTTCTGTTGGCAGCAAATGGTTTAAGATAGACCACTATTTTATGTCCTACAAGGAAGCCATTTGTGACAGTTGCCACACTCCCTCTCCGTGCATAGAGTCCTATCCGCTATCACCTCAAAGAAAAAAACGCATTGCGATAGAAGCACTGCTCAACCGTAAAACACAAACGTGTATTGCTCAAGAAAATAATACTACCCGGAAAAACGTAAGGCATCAAAGAGAT
>PIVM01000426.1 GCA_003353945.1 Gammaproteobacteria bacterium | reverse complement strand
TTCGAATTCCAAATCAAGAATCCATATGCCGTGGCTAACAAGAATAAGTGCAAAACAGCAGCAAGGGGATTTACTCTAGTTGAGTTGGTTGCGGTTATGGTCTTAATCGGAATCCTTTCGGTTGTTATTGTTCCTCGATTCATAGGCACAAGCGGTTTTGCCGAATATGCCGTTCGTGATCAGATTATCGTCGCAGCCCGCATGGCACAACAGCGGGCTATGTACGATCAGGGTACAGATGCTTGTTATCGCCTGCAAATTGCTGGTGCTAGGTTTGGGGTGCAGCGACAAGCTACTCCTTATGCCTATGTGGGGCCTGATGCGGATTGGCGAAACGGCATTACCATTGAAAATGATGTTACTGTGGACCCTGCCACCGTCTATTTTGACGGTTTGGGTAATGCCCTGGATGACACCCCAGATTGCGCAGGCTCACCCCTCACCGACCCGCTCGCTATTAATGTGCAGGGTGGCAGTGTAATCCAAGTCTGCATCAATCCGATAGGGTATATCCGTGCCTGTTAATGGTGATAGTCAACACGGTGCTGCTGGCAAGCAACACGGCGCGACATTAATCGAGCTGGTGGTCAGTATGGTGATTCTAGCCATTGCGATGACGTCGCTGTCAGTTCAGTTCTTTTCTCAGACCACACGGGCTGTGGAACCACTGTTTGAAATCCGCGCGGCAGAATTGGGGCAGGCCTTGATGGATGAGATCCTGGCGAAACCCTATGATGAGAACAGTCCGGCGGGTGGAGTTCCTGCCTGTGATGATGATAGTTGTAGCCCAGTCTTAGGGGCGGAACCTGATGAAACCTCGCGTATCGATTTTGATGATGTTGATGACTATCATTATTATTGTGATTCTTCGCCGCCTTATTTTGCTATTGAAGACGTTGAGGGCAATGAGCCCGATGGCTTTGAATATTTCCAAATGAGCATCTGTGTGGTCTACGATAATGACTACGACGGCATGAGTGGTGCAGGTGTCAATGCAAAACGGATCACTATTGATATCTACCCCCCGGCTGCGGGTGGTCGCGGTCCGGCGATCACGTTTTCTGCCTATCGGAGTAATTTCTAGTGATGGCATTGCGGGAGAGAAAATCGTCGGGTTTTACCTTGGTAGAAATGGTGGCAGTGATTGTGTTGCTGGGGATTTTATCTGTCGGCAGTGTCAGCTTTCTTCGCAGTGGTGTAGAGATATACCGGGATACCCATCGACGCAATACCCTGGCCCAGCAGGGACGATTTGCCGTAGAGCGAATAAGCCGCGAAGTGCGCAATGCGCTGCCCGGCAGTGTGCGAGCAGGCAGTGACGGTGGCACGCAGTGCCTGGAGTTTATGCCGGTGGAAGCGGCCTCCAGTTACTTGGGCGCGGTGGCTGATAGTGATCAGCCTACCTTCGAGGCGGTGGATTTTACCTTTACCGATAGCGCTGTCACCGGCTATCGGGTGGCGGTTTTTACCCTTGATGAAACTGCTGTGTATGCAGCAAGCAGCAATGCACTGGCGAGCCTGGATCAAGTGAGTACTGTTTCTGACGATCAACGCACAGTAATGCTGGATGCACCCCACCTGTATGCCAATGAATCCCCGCAACAGCGTTTTTATATTGTGAAAGATCGGATTAGCTTTTGTGCCAGTGATGGCGTACTGCGTCGTTATGTTGGGTATGCCGATAGCGATGACGTTCAGGATATTCCCCCCAGTGTCGCAGTCAGTGGTAGTAGTGCTCTATTAGCGGAGAATATCCGCCTTGCTGATTCGTCGGGGGCGGCTGTGACGGTTTTTTCCTTCTCTGCGGGCACGCTGCACCGTAGCGGTGTTGTTCATCTGGATTTGCGTTTTGAAGAAAACAACGAATGGATACCCTACAGCCAGGCAGTATTTTTGAGAAATACACCATGAAAAACCCGATAGATAAACTGGCCATTTGCCTGCCTTTTCTTTTT
>PIVM01000045.1 GCA_003353945.1 Gammaproteobacteria bacterium | reverse complement strand
ATCTGGGACGGGAGACATTTTGCCCTTGCCGGAGCTGGTTCGCAGAAGTGCGGCAGCTGGATAGGGCTTTTGCTTAAGCTATGCTTGCACTGTATTGCCCCGGATTATTGAGAAGTTACCGTATTGGTACGGTATCAGGCCGTTCGTCACCCATTGCCGGTCGTGGTTTATTGCACTCGGTGTAAGATAGACTGTTTAGCGGACGCTATCGAACAAAGCTCAAAAGTCAGTCATCTAACCGATACTGAAAATGGCAAACCCTACTCGCTTATTGCTTCGTAGAGGGTGATTCTAAATTCGACCGGTCCACAGGGTTTTAGGCAGAAGGCTCTTTTGGGGGCTACTATGCCGCTAAACTCGTTGTTGAGTAGAAATCCCAGTGTTTGGCTGCTGTCGGATTGGCTGCTGCAAAGCAGTTGTATCTGGCCTGAGATAATCGAAATTTCAGACCAGATATTGTCAGGCAGTGCGTCCTTAGTTAACAATTCCTCGGGAAGGGAGTTTTGGGTGATTTTTACTGAGGTGTTGAGCGGCTTGAGCTGCTCTTTGGGCGGCAGTTTTGGCATATCGCACATTTTGCATTCCAGTGATGTCGCAAGCTTTTCACTGCGACCTTCGACTGTCGTCACCCATGGGCGGTTTTGCCAAGGAGGGTCGTGCCTTACATGCTGGCAGTGGCCGCAGCAAAGTTCTGCCACCCAGTGCTGTTCTTCGTCTTGATGGAAACCGATAATTTTTTGCTGCATGAGGCAATTTTACTATAGGGATAATTGAGAATAATCGAACTTTTTGAGTACGAAACCTTACAATTTTCAACAAAGCATCAGTTTATGCTCTAGAACATCCAAATGTGGATGCCTCTATTCTAAGGGAGGTTTTCGTGGTGCTACACACCCTTAAGCACGGCCATCACTTCCCTTGGGTTGTAACCACGTATAATCTTACCCTTTATCAACAGCAATGGTATTCCCCTCCCTCTCAGTTTGTCGTACTGCACTCTACCCTCTCTGGATGTTTCAATATCGTATTCCAAGAAGGAGATATTGTTGTCGTTGAACAGTTTTCGCATCTTCTTGCAGTAGCCACACCAGGAGGTTGAGTACATGACTATCTTGTCGTTATGCTGTGTGGGCACCTCAGGTGACGGACCTATCTTAAGGGCAATGTCTTGCCAGTAGATTAAGACAATAGATATGAAAATGATGGGGAGCCAGTGTTTCATCGTGGGCAATAACTACCTTGGGGTCATGGAATAATTCTAGCACGGTTCTGGTAATTGCCCTTTTGGTCATCCCCCAGCTTGCTGATATGGCTAGGAGCCTGATGCCAAGGTGTAGGTGAAAGATCAAGTATACCAGCATATCCAGAGCCGCTTATTTCTGTACAACTTATTTCCGGCTGAAGAAGACTGTCGTTATTTAACTTCCAGTCTTCTGTATGTTGATTTTCATTTGTCACCACCCTCTTTAATTTTTGACTGAATTCCCTCTAATTCGGGATCTTTTTGTTGAACTAATGCATCGCAAATGCTGTAACCGATACTGCAAACTGCAGACAATAACCCGGTTGCTAAAAACCAGCCCATGGTATTGGAACTGCTATCTGTCCACTCTAACCAGCTAACTATCACAACAGCAAGCACAAATAGCACTATCCAGATGGTACGGTTTAACTCTGAGTTACTCATTATATCGTCCAGCATATACAGATTTGCCCCCATTCTACGTGGCTACCGAAGCAAGAACCATTGCTATTGCCATTAAGTGATTGCATATTAGTCATTCATGCGTTTTGCATTGCCCCAACACCCGCTTCCCCCTAAACTGCTGGTTTTATAAAGCATTGTTTTTAAGAACGAACACTGGATTTCAGCAATTACAAAATTCAACCTTACGCACTGGTGTTAATAACTTAGCTGCGACGGCTGAGTCTGATGCTGAATTATTGTTCAACTCAAATTAATAACAACAATGAATGAATTAACATCCCTGATGGAATTGACTAAATGAGTGAAACCTTAACCCTGCAACAACTGGAATCTTTTCTATGGGAAACCGCTGACATATTGCGTGGCAATATGGATGCCTCTGAATTCAAGGATTACATCTTTGGCATGATGTTTTTAAAGCGTCTATCTGATGCCTTCGATGAGTCACGTGAACAGGTCATCCAGCACTATCGCTCCAAAAGGAAATCGCAAGCCAAGGCTGAAGAATTGGCAGAGGATGAAGATGAATATGATAAAACTTTCTTTATCCCAGAGCTTGCTCGTTGGGACACACTGAAAGACTTGAAGCACTGGCTGATGCGAAGGCTATAGCAGGCATTACAGATGTAACAGCTCAACAACGTTTGCTGGCAGGCTTGTTCAGTAAGGATAACTTTCTAGACATCCTTCAAAACTTCATCCTGTTTGAACCAGTCGATGGCAGACTGATCAAAAAGGTGGCGCGTTATCAGCAATTTCGTGCCGTCAACAAAGTGATTGGGCGACTGAAAACTGGCAAGGACAAAAAAGAAAAATCTGGGGTGATCTGGCATACCCAAGGCTCAGGCAAGTCACTGACCATGGTGATGCTGGCCATGAAGATACGCCATGACTCGGAACTCAAACAATACAAGCTGGTTTTTGTTACCGATAGCACCCAGCTGGATGAACAGCTGTCCACTACCTTCCGTGATGCCCAGGGTGAAACCGCCTACAACGCCAATTCAGTCTCTGAACTGAAAGCTTTGCTCAACAAAGACAGCTCTGATCTGGTCACCACCACCATCCAAAAGTTTCAGGATGCTGAAAAAGAAGGTGGTTTTACTGCGCTGAATCTGGGTGAGAAGATGATTGTGCTAGCAGATGAAGCCCACCGTACCCAGTTTGGTAATTTGGCAGCCACCATCAATGCTGCTCTGGAGAAAGCCCCCAGGATTGGTTTTACTGGCACGCCTTTGTTGAAATCCCAAAAGATGGATCAAGCTTTCGGTGGCTATATTGATAAGTACAAAATCAATGAAGCCGTGGATGACGGTGCCACTGTTCGTATTCTTTATGAGGGCAGAGAAGTACAAACTGAAGTTGCCGGTGAATCGTTGGACAAACTGTTTGAAGAATACTTTGCTGACTATTCAGATGAAGAAAAGCGTGAGATCAAGAAAAAGTACGGTGTTGAAAAGGCTGTGCGTGAAGCGCCTGCCCGAATCCGTTGGGTCTGCATTGATTTATTGAAGCATTACCGTGAACACATTCAGCCCAATGGCTTTAAGGCCATGATTGTAGTGGGCAGTCGCCATGCCGCCACTATTTTCAAGAAGACCTTGGATGAACTGGAAGCCCCCCCATCAGAAGTGATTATTTCTGGGGATCACAATGATGAACAATACATTGCCCAATACGAGGACAGTGTTCATCAGAAAAAGGTCATACAGGATTTTCCCAAGTCACTGAATGAAAATTCCACCGCCTTCTTGATTGTCAAAGACATGTTGTTGATAGGCTTCGATGCGCCCATCGCACAAGTGATGTATATCGATCGCAAGTTGCAGGATCACACCTTAATGCAAGCCATTGCTCGGGTGAACCGTACCTACAAAGGCAAAGCCTGTGGCTTTGTGGTGGATTACTATGGCCTGTCAGGCCTGTTAAATGAAGCCCTTGATTTATTTACCAGTGACGATGTGGAAGGCAGCTACCACACCTTAAAAGATGAAATACCGAAACTGAAAGCATGCCATACCCGAGCCATGGCTTTTTTAAGGATGTGAAAGGCACAGAGGTGGATGATTATGTGCTGGCATTGAAGGAAGAAGAGGTTCGATCCCAATTTGACATTGCATTCAAGCTTTTTGCCAAGCAAATGGATGTGATACTACCTGATGTTGCAGCTAAGCCTTTTATCGCTGATTTGAAACTGCTGGGTAAGGTTCACCATGCTGCCCGCAATCGATACCGTGATGAGGGTTTGGATATCTCTGATGCCGGTGAAAAGGTTCGCCAGCTGGTGGACGAGCATATTCTCAGTACCGGTGTCGATCCCAAAATTCCACCTGTGGATTTGCTGGCAGCCAACTTCAAAGAATCCATTGATGCTGCAAAATCACCGGAATCGCGAGCCTCTGAAATTGAATCAGCCATCAAGCACCACATCACCGTCAAACTGGATGAAGATCCTGAATACTACAGGTCACTAAGTTTACGCTTGCGCGACATTATTGAGAAAAACCATGGAAAGTGGGAGCAGCAGCTGGAACTGCTTCTTGAGCTGGTGGATAACATCGAAGAGGAACACCGGCAAGCTGCAGATAATTTAGGCTTATCAGAAACTGAATTTGCTTTTTATAACATCCTGATGGCTGAAGTCACTCAATCGAAGGGTGAGGATGTAATGGATGATGCTATTCATAATGAGATCAAAACGACTACCCAGACTCTGGTGGCCATGTTTGACAGAGCAACTCTGATTGTGGATTTCTTTCACAAACACGATGAAGTAAAGGGTATGAAAAAAGAAATCAAACATGCCATCCACGAGTGTACATTTTATGATAAGGAAATCGTGAAAGTGGTGCAGGATCGATTCATGGAGCTAGCTCAGGTGAAGTTCAAATGATGGTGCGCCAACCGGAATACATTGAGGGCAATGGCTTCATTGCTGAAGTCATTCGTACCCAACGGATTAAATCAGCCGATGTTCGTGTTGAAGAGGGTGCTGTATCGATTGTGGTGCCTGCTGCGCTGCCCAACGAACGCATCAACCAAATACTGAAAGACAAGAAAAGCTGGATTAGCAACAAGATTCTGCTGCATCGTGAAGCTTTGCCAGTTAATGCCAAAGAGTACGTATCCGGCAGCTCATTCTCTTATCTTGGGCGCAATTACAGATTAAAGGTCAACAGAGGTCACTTTGCTCCGGTGAAGTTAATACAGGGAAGATTGGTGGTTAGCGTCCCGAATGGGAGGGAGCAGCCCCACATGGTTCGCAATGCTTTGGTGCGTTGGTACAAACATCATGCGGAACTGAAATTGCAGCTAAAGGTAGAACGTTATGCACCCGTTGTGGGTGTAGAGCTTAATGGCATGGGTATCAAATCCTTCAAATCACGTTGGGGTAGTTGTTCTGCCAAAGGCTACATCGATTTCAACTGGAAGATTGTGATGGCGCCCAATCGTATTGTTGATTATGTGGTGGTGCATGAGCTTTGTCACCTGAAAAGACATGATCACTCCCCCCAGTTCTGGAAAGCAGTGGAGCGGGTTATGCCTGATTGTTTGGATTGTAAGGAATGGCTGAAGGCCAATGCTGGGGCATTGGAGATATGAGCTGCAGTGCAGGTCACTGTAGTACGTCAGTTCGGCAGACCTGACGTGTATGGCAGCCAAATACTATAGGATAATCAATAATTACATTAGGCAGCAGCACCTGCAGCACACAAAAAAGCGGTCACTCATATCCGTTTGCATTTTTGTAGTATTCTTTTCTCTATAACGGCCATCAAAGTTAATTAACGCCTAAATTTTTCACCATAGCCTTTCACATGCAAACATGCATTGATTATGTGGTCGGCACGGATTAACCCCCATCAAACAAGCGCTCAAAGTCTTCAGGCGGTACAGGCTTGGAGAAAAGATAGCCTTGCCCATAGTCACAGCCAGCGGCTGTTAGCAGGTTTCTATGTTCTTCTGTCTCAATACCTTCGGCAACTACTTTTAAACCAAGCTTTTGAGCCATTACGATAATGGCATCACACAGCGCCATGTCCCTGGACTCATGCTGTAAATTATGTACGAAAGATCGGTCTATTTTAATGTAATCAATGTCGAACTTTCTAAGGTAGGACAAGGATGAATAACCCGTGCCAAAATCATCCAGTGATATCTGAATGCCCACATCGCGAAGTGCGCGCAGCTTGTTTGTGATTTCACTATGAGTATCCATCAGCACACCTTCAGTGATTTCCGCAACAATAGCATCTCCTGGCAAACCGAGTGTCTGCAGGTAATCAAACCATTGAGCCATTCTTTCATCACTGTCGTGATATTGGACGGGAGAAGTATTGACGCTTATCTGAAAATCTGCGCAGTACAAAGCACGCCATCGCGCCACCTGTTGTGCTGTTTGCTGAAACACCCATTCGCCGATATCGATAATCATGCCATTTTCCTCAGCAATATGGATAAAGTCGACTGGGTTTATCAAACCTCGCGTTGGGTGATACCAACGTATAAGTGCTTCCGCCTTATGGATGGTGCCACTTGCAAGTTCCACGATGGGCTGATAGACGAGACGGAATTCGTTATTGTTCAAAGCACCGCGAAGATTATTAGCAATAATCCCACGGGCAACCGCGACCTCCTGCATTGATGAGGTAAAATATTGGAACCTATTGCGACCCTGTTCTTTCGCCGCGTACATGGCCTGATCAGCATTCTTGAGTAACGCATCGACCTCTGTCGCATCATCCGGGTAGAATGTAATACCAATGCTAGCCGTTAAGTAAGCAACTTCATCCCCAATGTGAAAAGGTTCAGCAAGCTTCTGTAAAAGATTGTTCGCTATGCCTTCGGCGCGGGTGTAATCATCCAATTCACCAACAATGACAGTGAATTCATCCCCACCCAAACGCGCCAATGTATCTGTTTCACGTACACAGCTTGCCAACCGCCGTGCAGCCTCCTTTATCACTGTGTCGCCCACGTCGTGCCCAACCGTATCATTGATTTCCTTAAAGTGGCCGAGATCAATGAATAGAAGCGCCACCCTCTTAGCAGAGCGATGGGCTTTTTTTGTTTCCTGCTCAAGACAATACCGGAACATTTTGCGGTTGGGTAACTCAGTCAGAAAGTCAAAATTGCCCTGTCGCCAAAGTTCCTGCTCAGCTTTCTTTCTCTCGGTAATATCTTGGAATGCACCGGTGATCTTGATTACTTTACCCTGCGACATTGTCACCGTACCATAGATTTGCACCCATATTCTGCGACTCTTGGCTGTGATCAGCTCAAGCTCATGATTGAAATCGGTGCCTTTCTCGATGGCGTTAGAAAACGCGAGGGTGATCACGGGAACCCATTCTGGAGCATAAAAATCGCCGGCGTTAGCCATGCAGGGTGTGTATTCCTCTGGCGTAGTATCGTGGATTCGGTAAGTCTCTTCTGTCCAGAACAGAGTGTCATTCAACAGATCCACTTCCCAACCACCAACCTTAGTTATGGCCTGCACAGCATTGAACAATTTTTGTAGGCGTTCAAAATCACTGTCTGTGTCTGTACTATCCATAGCGGTTACCTCTTTACACGCGGCGTATGCAAGCACTGCATAATGTGTTTAAGGATTTGCTCTCTCCGCCGAACCATCATTATCAGGCTTCGTTGCAATCACAGCTATGCAGTAGATATTTTAATAGCATAATAATCACTTTTAGCTTAGTCCAATTCATAGAAAACAGACGAATGTATACATTCTGAGCCGTATTTTGATGATGTGAAAATGATCCAAAACGACAGAACTGTCATTCCATAAGCATTCACTTTAAGTGCATTGAAGTGTAATTGGCAATTACCCACGAACGACAGGCAACCGTCCAAACCAGTGCTTAGTTTGCTGAGAGTGGTCAAGCTCCACCGCAGCCATTCCTGAGCACCAAATCCTACCCGGTTGTGCGGTAGCTGTGCGCACCAAAGAGCTGCACAAACCAATACCAACCTAATCAGTTGGGAATATGGCCTTAAAACGAAAAGGCCATATCCGAGCTTGCGACTGTTTTGAGGGTTTATTAGTCAGATTGCTGAGTTCGGAGATTTGATTTTTTCAGGAACTGGCGACTTGCCCCACATCCTGCTGGCTCGCAAGATATTCCTCATAGCTACCCTGAAAGCTAAACAACTGTTGATCCCTGATTTCGATGACCCGATTGGCCAGCGATGAAACGAACTCACGGTCGTGACTCACAAAGATCAATGTGCCTTCATAGTGCTCCAGTGCTAGATTCAACGCTTCGATGGCCTCCATATCCAAGTGGTTGGTGGGTTCGTCCATGAGCAATACGTTGGTATCCATCATCATTAACTTGCCAAACAGCAGCCGATTTTTCTCCCCGCCAGAGCACACCTTGACCTGCTTTTTAAAATCGTCTGCAGAAAACAATAGACGCCCCAGAGTGCTACGTACGATCTGATCGTCGTGGTTGGGTTTACGCCACTGACTCATCCAGTCAAATAAATTCAGGCCACCATCGAACTCAGCACTACTATCCTGGGGGCAGTATCCCAGCATTGCATTTTCTGCCCATTGTATCGTGCCGCTATTGGGTGCGAGCTCATCCATCAGGCAGCGAAGAAAGGTGGTTTTTCCTGCTCCGTTTTCACCAATTACGGCCAGGCGGGTGCCGGCCTTCAATATCATATTGCCGTTATTGAATAAGGGTTCATCGGCTAAGCCCTCGCCCTCAAAAGAGTGGCCCAACTCTTCCAGAACCAAGGCCTGGCGGTGCAGCTTTTTCTCCTGGTTAAAGCGGATATAGGGGCTGACCCGACTGGAAGGCTTGATGTCGTCCAGCTTTATCTTTTCAATTTGTTTGGCGCGCGAAGTCGCCTGTTTGGCTTTTGATGCATTGGCCGAGAAGCGGCTGACAAATTGCTGAAGTTCGACAATCTGAGCTTTCTTTTTGACATTTTCTGACTGCAGAGATTCGCGAGCCTGAGTTGAGGCCGTCATGAAATTGTCATAATTACCCGGGTATAGACGCAATTCACCATAATCGATGTCCGCCATGTGAGTGCACACGGCATTGAGAAAGTGTCGGTCGTGAGAAATGATGATCATGGTGCTCTTGCGTTCATTAAGCACTGACTCCAGCCAGCGAATGGCGTTTATATCCAGGTTGTTGGTCGGCTCATCTAATAGCAGAATGTCAGGATCTGAGAACAGTGCTTGTGCCAACAAGACCCTCAGCTTCCATCCAGGTGCAACCTCGCTCATGGGGCCGTAATGCAATGACTGAGCAATGCCTGCGCCCATGAGTATCTCGCCGGCGCGGCTTTCGGCGCTGTAGCCATCCAGTTCAGCGAACTGGGTTTCCAGTTCAGCCACTTTCATACCATCGTCTTCAGACATTTCCGCTAATGCGTAGATGCGATCGCGTTCCTGCTTCACCTCCCATAACTCTGCGTGACCCATAATGACGGTGTCAATCACGGTGTACTCTTCAAAGGCAAACTGGTCCTGGTGTAATTTGCCCAGACGTTCATTGGGGGTGATTGAAACATTGCCAGAGGTGGGAGCCAGGCTGCCGTCCAGAATTTTCATAAATGTGGATTTTCCACACCCATTGGCTCCGATTAAGCCATAGCGATTGCCGTCGTTAAATTTAACCGAAATGTTTTCAAACAAAGGCTTAGCGCCAAATTGCATGGTGATGTTTGCAGTGGAGATCAACGGGATATTCCTGAATGATTATTAATGAAAGTGTCTAGCTGGAGTTTTCAAAAGGGAGCACACTATAGGGATTTGTAGTAACGATGTCGAGTTAAACTGTGTGTAAATTGCTCGCACGTACCACTCGGCTATTATTATCAGCAGACATGACCCTGGTATTATCAGTAGACATGATTCTGGGCGAAGAAGGGTCTGATCGTGAAGTATATAGGCACAATGAAAGACTGGATCCCGTGAAAGGAATCGGGTGCGGAGAGCTAAGATAGCGTAACCAGGAGAAAAAAGAGCGAGGTTAGTCAGGCTCTTCCGCTTCGTGCAGGCGTTGTTGGCGATCTTGTTCTTCGGCCAAAACTGCCTTGATTTCCAGCATTACCGCATCCACATCGGCTCCTTGTGCACTTTCCTCAAAGCGGCCAGTTAGCTCAACCTCAGGGTGTAGTTCGCCATTTTCATAAAGTGCCCAGATTTCCTTGGCGTATTGGCTATCAAGCAATTCGGGCGCATACAGAGCATAGTAGTCGGTCATATTGTTAACGTCTCGGGTTAGCATCGATTCAGCGTTGTTATTGGCTGCTGCATCCACTGCTTGAGGCAGATCGATAATCACCGGGCCATATTCATCCAACAAGACATTAAATTCTGATAGGTCACCGTGCACCAGCCCTGCACAGAGCATTCGCGTCACGTACTGCATGACGAGGGCATGGTCTTCCATCGCTTGTTCGGCAGTCATTGATACATCGTTCAGGCGCGGCGCTATTTGGCCTTTGTCATCAGTGATTAACTCCATCAGCAGGACGCCATCAAAACAGCCGTAGGGCTGGGGGACTCGCACACCAGCGGCGGCCAAGCGATAGAGTGCATCAACCTCTGCATTCTGCCAGACCTCCTCCTGCTGTTTGCGGCCGAACCGGGAGCCCTTCTCTATAGCCCGGGCGCGACGGCTATTACGTACCTTGCGGCCTTCCCGGTATTGCACTGCCTTTTTGAAGCTACGCTTGGCCGCTTCCTTGTAAACCTTTGCGCAACGTATCTCAGAACCGCAACGAACCACATAGACGGTAGCCTCTTTGCCGCTCATCAGCTGGCGGACAACTTCATCCACCAAACCGTCATCGATCAGTGGCTTAATTCGCTTTGGAATTTTCATGGCGCCCTTATACCCTACTTGGGCAGGAGATGAAATACGGAGGAGGGTTTTTTTGCGATTTTCGCAGTAATGCTAAATATAGTCATCCTTCAGTATTAGCCGCTGCAGGCTTGGACACCGGTGTTTCGATAACAATTGAGGTCGAGGATAACAAGGTTATTATCGAGGCGGTTGTGGATAAGCCCAAAAAGCGACTTAAACTCCCTTTTACCGAGCGTCAACTGCTATCAGCTCAATACATGATGTCTAGGTTCAACCGACTAAGGGGAAAGAGGTTGGTAAATATCGTCCTGCGTTGATACTTTCTTCCAAGGCTTATCACAAACAAACAGGGCTTGTTATTTGTTGCGTATCGCTAGTCCAGACAGAACCGTTTGCCCGGATCTGCTTGCTTTTTGTAGAAGGTCTAAAGAGGATCTAAGCCGATTGACTTTGATTTGCTTGTTGCTCAAATAAAAACACTTTGAGTTCGTCGGCCGGTAAAGGCTTGCTGAACATAAAACCCTGACCATAGTCGCAATGACATTCTTGTAAGAATTCCAGCTGTTCTCCCGTTTCTAGACCTTCGGCAACTACCTTGTAGTTAAGTTTATGGGCCATGGCGACAACGGCAGCGGTGATTTCCATATCGTCCTTATCATCGGGTATATCTTTTACAAAAGATCGATCAACTTTGACAATTTGTACCGGCAGTTTCTTTAAATAACCAAGGGAAGAATAGCCTGTGCCAAAATCATCAATGGACAGTGAAACGCCGAGTTCGTTCAGCTTGTCCATGTTAATAATGCCCTTGTCGATATTCTCCATTAACATGCTTTCAGTGATTTCCAATTCGAGCTGTGAGGGCGGCAATCCTGTGGAGAGCAGTGTTTGTTTAATGCAATCGACGAGATTGTCTTGCATGAGTTGTTTGGCTGACAGATTAACTGCCATGACGGCACTATTATCGACTAGTTTATCTTCAACCAGTTCGCGCATTTGTCGACAGGCTTCCCCCAAAATCCATTCTCCTAATTCTATGATGAGGCCCGTTTCTTCAGCAGCAGGAATAAAGTTCATAGGGCTGACAAACCCTCGCTTTGGGCTTACCCAGCGCACCAGGGCTTCAAAGCCAATGATCTTTTGATTATCTAGGCGAAATTGTGGCTGATAGTGCAGAATGAATTCATTCTTTTGTAACGCTTCACGGAAGTCTTTCACTAATTCCAGATGTGCAACCAAGCTTGTATTCATTTCCTCGATAAAAAATTGGAAGTTATCGCGCCCTTCATCCTTGGCCCTGTACAGTGCAAGATCGGCATTTTTTATCAAGGTCTCTGTATTGGTTCCGTTATCGGGATAGGCGGATATGCCAATGCTGGTGGTAACGATGATCTCTTGATCGTCTAGGTAAATGGGTTTTCGAACACTTTCGAGAATGTGTTGGGCGATTTTACTGATATTCAGGTTGCTGTTGACGTCGGTCAGAATGACGGTGAATTCATCCCCGCCTAGGCGAGCGACAGTATCAGAGGCTCTTACGCAATGATGAATGCGGTCTGCAATGATGCGTAGTAGTGAGTCGCCTGTGTCATGGCCAAGCGTGTCATTGGTATGTTTAAAATTATCGATGTCAATAAAAAGCAGTGCAACGTAGTTGTTTTGGCGTTCGCTATTAATAATGATGTGTTCAAGGCGATCTCGAAACAGGCGGCGATTAGCGAGCCCGGTCAGCATGTCGTAAAATGCAAGGTGTTCCAATTGGAGTTGCGCTTTTTTCAGTTCTGTCACATCGGAAATAGAGCCGAGAAAACCGATGGCTTTGCCCTGGGCATTTTGTAAAGGCCCAATGTGGCCTGTCACCCAGGTGATGTCTCCGGAGGAGCCCATGAAACGGCAGTTGATATTGAGGCTAGAGCCGTCAACCAGGCATTGATGCCAGCTATGTCTGATGCGGGGGGAGTCCTCTGAGTATACTGCGGTGAGCCAGCCTTGGGTGAGCAGCTCACTCAACGGTGTGTGAGAAATCTCGCTAAGGCGATCATTGGCGTAAATGCAGTTTCCCTTGCCGTCAGTCTGAAAGATACCGACAGTGGATGAGGCACTGAAAAGTCGAAATTTTTCCTCGCTTTCGCGCAGATTTAAATCTTCCTGTTCGATTTTTGCAAGCATGTGGTTGAACGAATCCACCACCTGCCCGACTTCATCATGACCGTGTTTTTCAGCGCGGATGGAGTAGTCTTCGTGGCTGGCAATGTTGCGTACTTTGTTCCCCAATTTTAGCAATGGCGCGGAGATGATTTTTGCCAAGCGAGTAGCCAGTAACAGGGCGACAATGGCAGCAAGCAAAATAACAGAGACAAGGACCAGGCTGTGGTCGCGTAGCCGTGTGCTCATATCAATTAACGAGGAGCGAATAACGAGATAGCCAATAGGCTTGTTATCCAGCGTGACGGGTTCAAGTAGATCAAAATGATTACCAGAAAACGCAGCGATTTGGTTGTTTGCTAGATTTGCCAGGGTGTTACCGCTGGGGCATTGAATGTGAGAGCCGCCGTCTTTCTGGTGTTGTGCGAATAGTACGTTGTCTGAGTTTGTGTGCTCGTTATCTGTGCGGTAAATACAGGCCATCATAATTGCCGGGTGTGCTTGCAGTGATTGCAGGTTGGTTTGGGCCAACTCTTCATCACCGAACAGGAGTGCGGCATGGCTTCGGTTAGCGATAACTTTTGCCAGAACCTTAATTTCCTGAAGGAAAATTTTTCTAGTGCTGTACTGGTCATAAGCCACTAAGACGATACCGGACAGCAACAAGCTGGCGATACTGGTAAGCATGCACAGAGTGATCATTTTATAGGCGATCGGATAGTCTCTAAATTTCAAGATCAGCCCCTTGTCTGCTAACAATTGTCGCCACTTCGAGCAGATTGGCACTAACCATAATACCAGCCTGCTTTATTGTTGCGGGATTGATGTGTAGCCGTACATGATTGTCGATGATAACCATGCCAACCATACCACCGTTTTTTATAAAGTTAGAGTTCTCACTAATGCTTAAAGTACCTTGCTGACTGAACTGCTGTGATTTTCCTTTCTCCATCTGGTGCCCCTCCTGGAAAAATATCAGTTGGCATTGGGATGTATCGCCAGGAGTGGCCAATGGTTCTATATGAATGGGGCGACCTTTTGCTTTGCGTGCTTCCAGTTGCAGCATGAAATGGGTAAAGGTTGTGTTGCCAGCGATACAAATCGTGATGGCCTGGCTTTGTTTATTTGGATGCTCACTGGGCCAGTCAATAAATTTTGTTAGATGGTAAAGATAGGCTGCTTTGATTTTTTGTTCACGGCTAATACTAGAGT
The DNA here is from genome assembly GCA_003353945.1 of Gammaproteobacteria bacterium. Classification (GTDB taxonomy): domain Bacteria; phylum Pseudomonadota; class Gammaproteobacteria; order Pseudomonadales; family PIVM01; genus PIVM01. The sequence goes on along the minus strand of PIVM01000045.1, from coordinate 21,033 downwards.
GATCGGCAAAACTGTTTGATGCCAGGATAAGACAAAAAAGCATACTAAGTTGTTGTATTAGTCGTGTGCTTCGCATTATTAAACTATTGCGTACTACATGAATACTTATCCATGGTGAGGGGTGCCAAAATAGAGCTGTGTCATGTCTATCAGCCATAGTGGATATGCTCTAGCCCACAACGGTTTTTTTTGCTACTACTCAAAGAGTTGTTCCCGGAGAAGTGGGGCAAATGTGCCGTTAACATTACTGTAGACTTCATTGTGTTAATAATACGGTGGTGATCAATAAAAGAAAGCTGTAAGTGTCTCGCAGGTTATGTAAGTTGCGCCCTTTATAACCGTTTATTATGATGCGAGCGATTATCATTCTGGGCTTTAATCGGAAGTGTTCCCAACTTAACAGTACGTTAAGATACTATAGACGAAGCTGCATCATAATAAAGCGATTGGAGATATAAATTGCGCTGCTTGGAAGCAATTGATAAGGTTGTGATATGTGTCGTATCAGGAAAAACGTTGAAATATAGTGCGTTGGTAATGAGTCCGCGAGTTAGTCAGATAGTACTACCTTTTATAATGAAGCAGAACGAGCTATCGTTGAAACACAGCTATCGTTGAAACACAGCTATAGGCGCACAAGATAGTTCGGTGTCGAGTGAGGGATTGGATTTAACAAATAAGTGTCAGATTGCATATTGTTTTTTATCCGAAAGCGCCAATTGATGCCCTGTCATTGAAAAACAATAATATCAGGTGGTTTTTTTGATAAATGAAGTAGTTTCTCAAGCCGATTGTGCACCAGCCCAGTCTACTGTTTTAGCTCAAATTAAGATAAATCGATACCCATTAGTCGATCAGCTGCGCGGTGTTGCAGTAGTGCTGATGATTATTTATCATTTTGCCTATAACCTTACGATGTATAAGTATATCCCCTATAGTGCCATATTTGATTGGCCGCTGTTTCTTGTCCAGCGAGTGTGTATTATCAGTTTCTTAGTTTGTGTTGGCGTATCTTTGTGCTTGGTTCATGCCAATGGTATTCGTTGGGGGAGTTTTGCTCGTAGGGAGGTTCAGGTAGGTGGGGCTGCGTTGCTGGTTAGTCTAGCTACCTACGTTAGTTATTCGCAGAGTTGGGTCTATTTTGGTATTTTGCATTTTATAACAACTGCAAGCCTGGTTGCCCTGCTATTTGTGCGGCGGCCGACTTTGGCCGGAGTGGTTGGGTTGGCCATTTTATTGCCCTATTGGTTTTGGGATAAAACAATACCCTGGTTTACACTTTCTCATTCGCCATTTGATTATGTTCCGATGTTTCCCTGGCTGGCTTATGTATTGTTGGGTATTGTGGCATATCATATAGGTGCTCATCGTTGGTGGTGTTTGCCCGCCAGTCAAGGCGCGCGAGTATTGGAGTTTACGGGCCGTCACACGTTGATTATCTATCTGCTTCATCAGCCAGTACTTATGGCCTTCGTGGCGGGATATTATTATTTGACTCTTCAATAAATAATGCATTTATTCTTGCTAGGGATGGAAGACTGACATTTTTCATGTCTGGGGTAAGGTGAGAAGGATAGTTGTTTTTAATACGGGAACTGACGTGATACGGAAATTGATGCTCAAATCTGCAAAATATTTTCTTTGTATATGGTTTGCTTTGCAGAGTTTTTCTACTAATGCGCAGGAATTGCAGGTTGTGCAACTGGCCAGTCGTTATGCGCCACCTTATAGTTGGTATGACTTAAGTCGCAAACGTTATCGGGGCTACATTTTCTATCTTCAGGAAAAGCTATTTCAAGATCTGTCGATTTCCACAGAGAACCATCAGCGAGATTATAACGATGCTCACGATCGCGAATATCTTATGTTGCAGCTGGAAATGGGTGAGATTGATGTCATTGTGGGGTCTGATAAGGTCAAAGAGTTTGAAAAACTGGTGCACTGGGTTGAGGAGCCATTGGTAGAGTTGCATGCCTCCATTTTTGTGAAAAAGAAACTGGTTGATAACTACAGCAAGGGTTGGGAGTCGCTGCAGGGAAAACGTGGTGTTATGGTGAGTCAGCAGGGGCGTGAGCAGATCCAGACAAACCTGTCTCCGTTAAACCTGGCCAACAAGGGATTGAGCCTAAAGGCAGCAGTAAACCACCAGGAAGCCATCGACTGGCTGTTACGCGGCAAGGTGGATTATTGGGCAACTGACTATTTTATTGGTCATGGTTTAATTACTACTCTTTCACTCGGGGGTAAGTTGGATTCAGCTGAGCAACACTTGGTAAGTGTGCCCCTGTATATTGGATTTTCAAAACAATCTTCTCATCAGGCCTTAATTCCGAAGATTTCACAGCGCTTACGTGATATGCGGAAAACCGGTCAATTGGAACATATTAGACAGCGTTTTATGCAGGATTTTATTAAAGCGCAGATTCAAGCGCGCTAGGCGAACTGGCTGTCGCTTTCTGCTGTTTGAGTGCGCATTCATTATTGTGGTTATTATCCGGCAAGCTTGGCCATCGAATTCACAACAAGCTGTGATCTGAGATCCGGATGAAATCCTATGGAGGCTCTTTTGTGAATCAGGTATAGTTGGTCGCTTGAGTAGAAGCAACCGTACTGCAGATAGTGCAGGTTTGTTGGGTATAGACGGCGTGTATATTACTTTGTGTAGATTAAGTAGTGTAACTAAGATCAAAGCATTCGAGAGGGGAGGCATATGGCGCGAGGTATTAATAAGGTTATTTTGATTGGAAATTGTGGTGCTGACCCGGAGACGCGTTATATGCCATCCGGTGGTGCAGTCACAAATATCACAGTTGCAACATCGGAAACCTGGAAAGACAAGCAGACAGGGGCTCCTCAGGAGCGCACCGAGTGGCACCGGGTGGTGTTTTATAATAGATTGGCTGAAATATGCGGAGAGTATTTACGTAAAGGTTCAAAAGTCTATGTAGAAGGCTCCTTGCGTACTCGCAAATGGCAGGATCAGGGCGGACAAGACCGTTATACCACCGAAATTGTGGGCAACGAAATGCAAATGTTGGATAGCCGTGCCGGAGCGGACCAATCAGCGGGTTTTAATGCGCCCCAGTCCAATAATACCTATGCTAAGCAGCCTGCGGCGGCACCGCAGCAAGCTGCGCCTCCTCAAGCTGCGCAGGCTAATCCAGTAAGTGGGGCCCCTGCGCCAACGCCTTCACCGGGGGGGTTTGAAGACTTTGATGATGACATTCCGTTTTAAGCTTGGAGATATAAGCCTGTTGCGGATATGGCAGATGTATTCCAGCATTATTCTTGGTCGCTAATGTTAAGTCCGACAGTGAATTAGAACGACCGACGGAGTTGAGACCTGCTTGTGAAACTGTTGCTTATAAATGGAGCGAGCCAGATAGAACGGGGTATTGTCCAGCGATTGAAATCGTTATCTTCGGGCTTTGATTTGTTGCTTGGAGGCTGGTGCCCTGGTGATAAAAACGAGCAAGTAGTAGAGTTGATTTCACGATCAAAAGTTGATTGTGTTATCTGCTCTCTGGTTGAGGATGAACTAACAGTCAAGGATCAGTCCTCGTATTTCAAACTACTCAAAGCGGTTGCTGAGCAATGTGCAAGCGAGCAGAGTGTATTGATTTACATTGGGGACTATCAGGTGTTTGATGGCATAAAAAATACCCCCTACATAGAAAGTGATCCGGTGGCACCACTAAACGACTATGGCAGGTGGCAAGTTTCGATTGAGCAGGCTTTGCAGGACCAATTGAGTGATTTGCTGATTATCAGGACGGGGTGGCGATACAGTCAATGGAGCGATAATTACCTCCACCGTTTGTTGAAAAAGGCCAGCCAGGAAGATGTATTGCTATATGATCCGAGCATACAAAGTAATCCCTCCGCCGCTTCGGACATTGCCAGGGTGCTGATTGCAATGATACAGCAATTATCTTGTGGCGCGCCTGGTAGGGGAGTATTTCATTATTGCAGTGCAGGGCTCGCCAGTGGTTACCAGTTTTCAGAGGCCGCCATTGCTGTTGCCAGCCAATACGATCCGTTGTTGAGCGAGGATAAACTGGAGCTTGTAGAAAAAGCCTGTTATCACAGTGATGAACTATCGCTTGCACCGGTCGTGATGTCCTGCGAAAAAATATTGAATAGTTTTGGCATCAAACAGCAGCCCTGGCGCAGTCATTTGGCGGATGTAGTCAGAGAATATTACATGTAAAGTGTGAAGCCGCAGCCCTTCTCCCGCGTACGCAGGCGTGTTTAGGAAGAGTGCTTTTGCAGTAGAGAGAATGCAGTAGATAGAATAAAGAGAGGTCAATATGAGTCAGCACGATGTTTCACAGGATGTTCCAGAGGTGGCGAGCCTCAAAACAGCCGTATTAACGGTTTCTGATACCCGTACTGAGCAGAATGATACTTCCGGGCAGTATTTAGTGGAACAGCTCAAATTGGTGGGGCATGAGATCAGTGACAAGGCTATTGTCATTGACGATATCTATCAGCTTCGCGCTGTTATTTCTCGTTGGATCGCAGATTCCAGTATTCAGGCAGTGTTAGTGACCGGTGGCACTGGATTTAGTGGCCGTGATTCCACTCCCGAAGCTGTGATGCCTTTGTTTGATAAACAGGTTGAGGGATTTGGAGAGCTGTTTCGTTCACTCTCCTATCAGGATATTGGTACGTCAACTGTGCAGTCGCGCGCTGTGGCGGGCATGGCAAATAATACGTTGATATTCTGTATGCCGGGGTCAACGGGCGCATGTCGTACGGCCTGGGAAGGGATATTGCGTGAACAGCTTGATAGCCGCCATCGTCCCTGTAACTTTGTGTCAGTATTGGATACGCGATATAAAACGCATTGAATAAATGAATCCTGTGCATTGAGCCGACTCTACGTCAATTTAGTCGTGCAAAGCGCAGGTTTGTTGCATCCTCTGTTTAATAGCATAAGCGCCATTTAATTATGAACAAGACAACGTTGACATCCATTGATGAAGCTTTGGGTTTGCTACTGGATGAAGTAAATCCGGTGACAGCAACAGAACTAATGACCATCGACGAGGCTCTTGGCAGGGTGTTGGCAGTAGAAGTGAAGTCTCCGGTCGAGGTACCTCCCGCAGATAACAGTGCTATGGACGGTTATGCCTTAAAACTGGCAGATTGGCAGGCGCAACCGGACAATTATTTTGCTGTGAGTCAGCGTATTGCTGCCGGAGATGTTGGCGTGTCACTGCAACCGGGTACGATTGCACGGATTTTTACGGGTGCAGAAGTGCCTCCTGACGCCGATGCCGTGGTAATGCAGGAAAAATCAAAAGTTGACGCAAAGGGGCTGGTTCACTTAGAAGGACCCATTGAATTGCGTCAGAATGTCAGACCCATGGGGCAGGATATTGAGCAAGGCCAGATTATATTGTCAAAAGGCCATCGGCTGCGGGCTCAGGATCTGGGTTTACTGGCCTCCATAGGTGTTAAAGAGGTAGAAACGTTCAAACCATTGAAGGTTGCATTGATTTCTACCGGTGATGAGTTGCTGGAACCGGGAGAGCCGCTTAAGCCAGGGCATATATATAACTCTAATCGATATACTTTACTGGGATTGTTGCAGACGTACGGTTATGAACTGCTCGATTATGGCGTTGTGGCTGACACCGCCGAGGCGACGCACCGTGTTTTGGCTGAAGCAGCGCAGCAAGCCGATTGTATTATTTCCAGCGGCGGTGTATCGGTGGGTGAAGAAGATCATGTCAAAGAGCAGGTAGAAGCGCTCGGTGAACTGCGATTATGGAAGTTGGCGATCAAACCCGGTAAACCCCTGGCCTATGGCCATGTAAAAGGAACGCCGTTTCTTGGTCTGCCCGGAAATCCAGCGGCTGCCTATGTAACCTATCGCTTGGTGGCGCAACCTTTGTTGGCAAAAATGCAAAATGCACAACGTGTGCTACCTGTGCGGATAACAGCAGCAGCCCGTTTCCAGCGTCCGAAGAAAGCGGTAAGGCAGGAATATCTGCGAGCGCGACTGGAATATGAATCCGGCGAACTCGTTGCGGATATTTATCCTAATCAAAGTTCCGGTGTTTTACGTTCAGTCAGTTGGGCGAATGCGTTGGTCATTGTACCTGTGGGTGAAACGATTGCGGTCGGAGATACTGTTCAGTTGATTCTGCTGGAAGAGCCATTTTGTTAATAATTACTGCGGCCTGAAGTAAGCGGCTGTGTCAAAGTGGGGTGCGGCCCCCGCACCAGTAGTGCCAAAGACCGGGTTTTGAACCAAAGACCGGGTTTCGAAGGTGCGCGGGGCGCACCCTACGAAGCAATAACGTTCTCAACTCGTTTTCAACTATAACGTTGAAGTACCAATGAGGCATTGGTGCCCCCAAAACCAAAGCTATTGGACATCACTCTATTAAGAGTGACATCATCTTTGCGTTCCAGTACAACCGGTATGCCGTTGGCTTCGGGGTCTAATTCGTCAATATTAGCGGATGCGGCAACAAAATTGTTTTGCAGCATTAGCAAGCTATAGATTGCTTCTTGTACACCAGTAGCGCCCAGCGAGTGACCGGAAAGCGATTTGGTTGAACTGACTAAAGGTATCGACTCTTTAAAGGTTTCTTTTATTGCCTTAAGCTCTTGTACATCACCAGCCGGCGTGCTGGTGCCATGAGCATTGATGTAGTCGATGGGTCCATCAACCGTTTGAGCGGCTTGTTGCATACAACGGACAGCGCCTTCTCCTGAAGGAGCCACCATATCATAGCCGTCAGAGGTGGCGCCATAACCAACCACTTCTGCGTATATTTTGGCTCCGCGGTCTAAAGCGTGCTCCAACTCCTCCAAAACCAGCATGCCGCCGCCGCCAGCGATTACAAATCCATCACGGTTTGCATCATACGCCCGACTGGCTTTAGTGGGTGTGTCATTGTAATTGCTTGATAAGGCGCCCATGGCGTCAAACAGACAGGACAGGCTCCAATGTTCTTCTTCGCCTCCACCGGCAAAGACAATATCCTGCTTGCCCATTTGTATTTGTTCCATGCCATTACCAATGCAGTGTGCGGAGGTGGCGCAGGCTGAGGAGATTGAATAATTCACACCCTTGATTTTAAAGGGTGTGGCCAGGCAGGCAGAGACTGTGCTGGACATGGTTTGGGTGACGCGATAGGCGCCAACTCGTTTTAAACCGCGTTGTCGCATAATATCAGCGGCTTCAACCTGGCTGGAGGAAGCTGCACCGCCCGAACCGGCGATAATACCGGTGCGTGGATTGGAAATGTGCTGGGGTTGGAGACCGGCATCGGCTATCGCCTGTTGCATCGAAATATAGGCGAAAGCGGCAGCAGCTCCCATAAAGCGCAGTGCTTTGCGATCGATCAGCGATTTCAGGTCAATATCAATATGGCCTGATACGCAGCTACGAAAGCCCAGCTCCTGATAAATTTCGTTAAAGCGAATTCCCGAAGTGCCTTGGCGCAGTGAGTCAAGCACAGTTTGTGCATTATTGCCTAGACAGGATACGATGCCTAATCCAGTCACTACCACACGTTTCATAAAAAACCTCGTCAGGGTTGTTCTTGTTTACGCGGATTATCGCATAGGGGATGCCTGTCTGGCGATTATTCCGGGCTTAAAAGTCGGTTTTATCAGCTGTAAACAGCCCAACACGCAGATCTTTAGTCTGGTATATTTCTTCATCATCGACAATCAGCGAGCCATCGGCAATACCCATAACAAGTTTACGCTCGATAACACGCTTTAAATGTAAATGATAAGTAACTTTTTTTGCGCTCGGTAGGACTTGCCCGGTGAATTTAATTTCTCCAGCTCCCAAAGCCCGGCCTCGACCTGGGTTTCCTTTCCAGCCAAGATAAAATCCGACCAGTTGCCACATGGCATCCAATCCGAGACAGCCTGGCATAACCGGATCACCGGGGAAGTGACATTCAAAAAACCATAGGTCAGGGTTAATATCCAATTCAGCAATAATTTCACCCTTGCCGTACAGTCCGCCTTCGGTTGAGATATGTTTGATGCGGTCTACCATCAACATATTGTCGGTAGGTAATTGAGCATTACCGGGGCCAAATAATTTGCCGTGACCGCAAGCGATGAGTTCTTCCTTTGTGAATGACTGTTTTTCAAGCATATGTTCAAGCATAAATGGAGTCGTCATATAGCCTTGTTTATTGGAGGGGTGGATCGTGTTCGATGCTTGTTGTGGACACCCTGTGTTCTGAGTTCAAATTTTACGACACAAATGCCAATTGAGCCACCGTGAGGGGCTGCCCAAGCCGGCGCTATTGTACTTACTCTAGACAACATGTCTACATGCATTGCTATCTTAGGATGGCGTCCCTGCGTGTGAAAAGCATTTATGTCTAGCAGTGACAGGTAGTATACTCATCGGTTTTTACCTGTTGGTCATTGGTCGTGTCTTAAGAGGTTGTAAGTGCCAACAGAGTTCATTCAAAGGATTACATATGTTAGTACCAGTATTATTGTCGGGCGGTGTGGGCAGTCGTTTATGGCCGATTTCGCGAGAACTCTATCCAAAACAGTTTTTATCGCTGATGGGTGGTGGAGATCACACCATGTTGCAACAGACCTGGCTTCGACTTGAAGGTTTGCCAGAATTGCAGGATGGGATTGTCGTCTGCAATGAAAAACATCGATTTCTAGTGGCCGAGCAGTTAAGGCAATTGCAGGTCGAATCAAAAATCATTCTTGAACCCCAGGGAAGAAATACTGCGCCTGCAGTGGCATTGGCTGCCATGCAAGCGTTGCAACAGGATAAAGACGCTGTCTTGTTGGTACTGCCGGCTGATCATGTGATTAAGCGTGAGGCGCTCTTTCATGATGCGGTCAACAGAGGCTTGGCTTATGCCCGCCAGGGTGCATTAGTCACCTTTGGTGTCGTGCCGGGTAAGGCGGAAACCGGCTATGGCTATATTCAGCGCGGTGACGCGTTGGCTGCTGATGGTGGTTCCTATCAAGTGAAGCATTTTGCGGAAAAGCCGGACTTAGCAACAGCCCAATCGTATTGTGACAGTGGTGAGTACTATTGGAACAGCGGTATATTTTTGTTTCAAGCAGCCAGTTATTTGGAAGAGCTGCAAAAGTTTGCTCCAAACATTATGCAGGCTTGCCGGAAGGCATTTGAGAATACCCATAATGACCTGGACTTTGTAAGAGTGGATGAACAGGCATTTGCGTCCAGTCCGTCCGATTCGATCGATTATGCGGTTATGGAGCGAACGGAATCTGGCGTGGTGATTCCCATGGATTGTGACTGGAGTGATGTGGGGGGATGGTCCACGCTTTGGGAGGTTGAGCCGCAGGATGAAGCAGGAAATGTCAGGGTGGGGGATGTGGTCACCCATGATGTTAAGAACAGCTATCTTCGTAGTGAATCTCGGCTGGTCTCTGCTGTCGGTATTGAAGATATGATTGTGGTAGAAACTGCCGATGCGGTGCTGGTAGCCGAGAAAGGCCGGGTTCAGGACGTGAAAGAGATTGTTCTACAGTTACAGGCTCAGGGGCGTAAAGAAGTTTCATCTCATACTGTCGTGTATCGGCCGTGGGGATCTTACGAGTCATTAGTGGAGGATGGGCGCTTTCAGGTGAAACGGATTATTGTCAATCCTGGGCATACGCTCTCGTTGCAGATGCATCATCATCGGGCGGAACACTGGATTGTGGTGAAAGGTACGGCGCGGATTATCAATGATGAAAAAGAATTATTGTTGGGAGAGGATCAGTCCACCTATATCCCTCTTGGGCGTAAACACCGCCTAAGTAATCCGGGTGTAATACCTCTGGAGATTATTGAAGTACAATCGGGTAGTTACTTGGGTGAGGACGATATTGTTCGTTTTGATGACAGGTATGGTCGCTAAAGAAACGAATTCATAACGGTAGGGTGCGCCGTGCGCACCTATTAAATGCTAATAAATCAAGGGAAAACCATGATTAAAAAATGTTTGTTTCCGGTGGCTGGTTATGGCACACGATTTTTACCAGCAACAAAGTCGATGCCCAAAGAAATGCTGCCTGTGGTGAATAAACCGCTGGTGCAATACGGCGTCGAAGAAGCCATCGATGCCGATCTGTATGAGGTTGCCTTTGTTACCGGTCGCGGTAAACGAGCAATTGCAGATCATTTTGATATCAGTTATGAATTGGAACATCAAATCGCAGGCACCGACAAAGAAATGTATCTGGACAGTATTCGCAATGTACTGGCAAAGGGGAGTTTCTCCTTTACCCGTCAACATGAGATGAAAGGTCTTGGTCACGCCATCTTGAGTGGTGAAACACTGATCGGCAATGAGCCTTTCGGTGTGATTTTATCGGATGATTTGTGTGTTAATCACAACGGAGATGGTGTGTTGTCTCAAATGGTGAAGTTATACAAACAATTTCGCTGTTCGATTGTGGCGATTATGGAAGTGCCGAATGATCAGGTGAGCAAATACGGAATTATTGCAGGTGAATGCATGAAAGATGACCTGTATACAGTTGAAAATATGGTGGAGAAACCTGATCCAAAAGAGGCTCCCAGCAACCTGGCGATAATCGGTCGTTATATTTTAACGCCTGATATTTTTGAAGTGCTAAGAAATACACCACCGGGTAAAAACGGTGAAATACAGTTGACTGATGCCTTGCTGCAACAGGCAAAGGATGGCTGTGTGATGGCATATAAGTTTCAAGGCTTACGCTTTGATTGCGGTAGTATTGATGGCTTTGTCGAGGCGACCAATTATTTCTACAAGAATTTTTACGAATCTGAGTGAGTTGCTGTTGTGAAAGAATTGACCTGTTTTAAAGCCTATGATGTGCGTGGGCGAATTCCCGATGAGCTGAATGAAGACATTGCCTACCGGATTGGCCGAGCTTATGCCGAAGTGGTAAAACCCAGCAAAGTGGTGGTGGGGCATGATATTCGCCTCACTAGTCGGGCGATGTGTGGTGCGCTGACCAATGGTTTGATAGATGGAGGGGCCGATGTCTACGATATTGGCCAGTGCGGTACTGAAGAGATCTATTTTGCAACCTCACATTTCAATATGGATGGTGGGATTGTCGTTACAGCCAGTCACAACCCAAAAGATTATAACGGCATGAAGTTTGTACGTGAGCAATCCAAGCCCATTAGCGGCGATACCGGTTTGCTGGATATTAAACGGCTGGCCGAAGAAAATCAGTTTGGGACGTCGCCAAATAAAGGCACAGTACACCGTTTGCAAGCCAGTGAAGCCTATGTCGAACATTTGCTATCATATATCGACTTGGCGTGTCTTAAGCCATTAAAGATTGTCGTCAATGCGGGTAATGGTGGTGCGGGAGCAATCATAGACCTGCTTGAAAACACACTTCCCTTTGAATTTATCAAAGTGCATCATGAGCCGGACGGCAATTTTCCCAACGGTGTTCCCAATCCCTTACTGGTCGAAAATCGAGAGGCAACGATTGATGCGGTAAACAAACATAAGGCGGATTTAGGCATCGCCTGGGATGGTGATTTTGATCGTTGCTTCTTTTTTAATGAAAGAGGAGAGTTTATTGAGGGCTATTATGTTGTCGGTTTACTGGCGGAGGCATTTCTTACCCAACACCCCGGCGAGCCCATTGTGCATGACCCTCGGCTCACCTGGAATACGATCGATATTGTGAAACAGAATGGAGGTCGGGTCGTCCAGAGCAAGACGGGCCATGCTTTTATAAAAGAGCGTATGCGCAAAGAAAATGCTATTTATGGCGGCGAGATGAGTGCCCATCATTATTTCAGGGATTTTGCCTATTGTGACAGTGGTATGATTCCCTGGTTATTGGTGGCCGGGTTGATATGTTCCAGCGGCAAGAACTTATCTGAGTTGGTGCAAGAGAGGATGGACGCTTATCCTGTCAGTGGAGAAATTAATAATCGTATCGAAGACCCCAAGGCAATGCTGGAAAAGATACAGGCACGGTATCAGGATCAAGCAGAAGATATTGATTTTACTGATGGCCTGAGCATGAGTTTTGCGCAATGGCGTTTTAATGTGAGGATGTCCAATACGGAACCCGTCGTGCGTTTGAATGTTGAAAGCCGGGGTGACAGGCTGCTTATGGAAAAGAAAACAAGCGAGATATTGGAAATGCTTGCGTGATTTGATTGGTGCGCATGGCGCACCCTACCATGTAGGTGTTTGCCGACGAATCGTAGGGTGTGCCCCGCGCACCTTTTTAGGTTTGATATGATTCGCCATAATTCATATCGTCCTCTGCTGTCACATTCGAACACCAGCCCTCGGAATATAAACCACGCACCACATCACGATGAAAAGTTGAATACTTCCAATCTATTACCGAATCGACTAATCCGTGTTTCACCGGATTCCAATAACAATAGTCGATATGTCGATTGTAATCGGCTTGATTTCGAATCAAGTGTTCCCAGAACCGTCTTTGCCACAAACTCGATTCTCTGCGTGTCTTCCTGGATTGTGTTATCAATAATTCGTTTATAACGTCGTCGTTTTTTAGTCGCTGTGTTGTTAGCCGCTTTATTGTCGACCATCTGATAGAAAAATCCTTGTCATTATCAGGTAGAGTCCACATGCAATGCAGATGATCAGGTAGCAATACCCAGGCATCAATTGTAAATGGATAACGTAGCTGTGTTTGCCTGATCGCGGTATGCAGAGCCTTGCGTGTTAGGGTGTGGGTTAATACGGTTTGGCGGTGGCAGGTGTTAACGGTGAAAAAGAAGCATCCGCCGGAGGTGTACGCTCTGCGATAATTTGACATCAAGTCACTTCCCTGTGCAATTGATTATCTTGTTTTTTTGGTGCGCGGGGCGCACCCTACCATGTATGTGTTTGTCGAGGGTACCCACCGTAGGGTGCGCCCCGCAATGGTGAATCTAAAACGTATACATCAATTCAACACGGACGACATCGTCTTCATAGTCACTTGTGGTCAATGTGTGATCGCGTTTCACATGATAGGCTTCGGTCGACATATCAAGCTTATGTGTAATTTGATATTTGCACCGAATACCCGATGTTAATTCCTTCTGTTCGCTATTGTCGTCGATAAATTTGGTTTTTTCCTGCTCAACATACAAAACGCCAGTGAGTCGTTCAGTAGTACGGCGCTCCAATGACAGATCGATTCTTTTCTGCCGTTCATCGAGGGGTTGTTCGTCATATTTTTCATGATGCCAGTAGAGTTCCAAATGGGCATTGAAACGGTTAAAACGATAGGAGAAATCAGCTCCAGCGAGTCTTGTTTTCGTGATATCGTTGATTTCAAAGTTATTGCCTGCGCCTGTTTCGGGCAGTAAAAAACCCCCATTGCTACTGATGCCTGTCGAAGTATTGCTAAGCTCATTGGCGTAATAAATACTCCATTGGAAGGGGGCTGACTCTGAAATATTTGTCCATGATAATCTTCCAGTGTGGCCGTCTATATCATTGTCTATATTATCACTGCCTTCACGATTCGTTTTGTTAGTCCCGCCACGCAGAGCGAATTGACCTTTGAGTAACAGCATCTCAAAACCAACAAAAAATGACTGGGTTTCATAATCTGTCGAATCGGTCTCATCATACTCAACGCTAGAGAAACTGCTGCCTATGCTGAGCGATTTGTTTTTGGGGAGTCGATGTTGCCAGTTGAGACTGGCTTGGTTGCTGGTATTGTCATTGCCGCTGTCATTGTCAATGTGAACATTGCTGCTATGGAGTCGTAAAGAGAGATCATCCACGGCAGAAGGTCTGCCTTGAAGGAGAATGCCCGCGCCCACTACCTCTTGTTTATTTTCATTGTCAGGGGTGTTTGGCAATCGGCTATCAGAAACGGTATTGCGACTTGAATGATCTAACTGAAAAGAAAGGCGATTTGGTAGTGCTTTCCACTCGATATTGGTTCGTCCATCTATATTTGTTTTCGTATCAAAACGATCCTGTAAATAGCGGTTTTTGTTTGCAGAGTAGCTCATGTCGGCAATCACTTTTGCTCCTGCTTGTTCAAGGCCAAAACGCAAAATAGCAGATTGCTCAGTTTCACTTCTCTCATTGGTGTCAGTCCGCTGTGCGTTACTGTTGTATTTCACTGCACTACCTGCAGAGAGCGTGGTTTGCATGGCAAAACTTGAGTGTGCTAGCAAAAAGCCTGCGATCAGATACAAAAATTTAATGTGATCTGCACCTGTTGCTCCAAAAAATCGCATAGTCAACTGCCGTTACGCTGGTGGTAAGAACGGATAAGCTGTTCGCTTGATGGATCAAAATTCCGTTCAATTGAGGTGTCGCTCAGTGTTGGCGCAATAGTCTCGCAAAGCTGTTTACCCAATTCTACGCCCCATTGGTCAAAGGCGTTTATCTGCCAGAGTACGCTTTGCACAAAGACCTTGTGTTCATATAGTGCGATCAGTGCGCCGAGAGTTTTTGGCGTCAGATGGTCCATTGTGATTGTATTGCTTGGGCGATTGCCGGGCATGACTTTATGGGGTGTTAGGGCATTGATTTGTTCTTCAGTCTTACCTGCTGCAGTTAACTCAGTTATTACTTCATCTTCGTTTTTACCTATCATCAACGCTCGGCTCTGTGCCAAACAGTTAGCAAACAATAGTCGATGCTGTTCCTGATCATAATGACTTTTCAGCGCAACAATAAAATCAGCCGGGATAATCTGTGTGCCCTGGTGCAAGAGTTGATGAAAAGAATGCTGACCATTGGTTCCTTCGCTACCCCAGATCACAGGGCAAGTAGTTTCTTGGACAGGCTCGCCATTAATCTGGCAGGATTTGCCGTTGCTTTCCATTTCCAGCTGTTGAAGGAATGCTGGAAATAGCTGTAGACAATGGTCATAAGGCAAGATGGCTTGCGAGCGTGTTTGCCAAAAATTACTATACCAATAACCCAGTAATCCCAAAATAACCGGCATATTATCCTTTGGCGGGCTTTGCTCGAAATGCCTATCCATGTCATGAGCGCCAGCCAACAGTTCTTTAAAACAGTCCATGTTAGTGGCAAGCGCAATAGGTAGTCCGATAGCAGACCACAGGGAAAAGCGACCGCCGACCCAGTCCCACATGGGTAATATATTGTCTGCTGAAATGCCAAATTCGACGGCTTTTTCAATATTGGCGCTGACGGTAATAAAGTGCCGGGCAATATCGTCTTCTGAACAACCCGCTTGGTTTAGCCAGCTGCGGGCGCCGCGCGCATTGGTCAGCGTTTCCACGGTGGTGAAGGACTTGGATGAAAGCGTAAATAGCGTGCTTTCAGGATGGCAATGGCTAAGAGTTTGTTGCAGATGTGCTGAATCGACATTGGAGACGAAATAACATTGCAGCTTTTCATTATGTGAGGGAGTGAGTGCTTTGGCCACCATTGCTGGTCCTAGATCGGAACCGCCTATGCCCAGATTGACGACAGATTTTATGGCTTTGCCAGTAAATCCCCGCCACTGTTCATTGTGCACGGAGGCAACAATGGAAGACATTCTGTCCAGTGTTTCAATGATTTGTTGGTGTTCATCTTGCAGTTCTGTAGGACAGCTACCCTGTGGTGTTCGCAATAAGCTATGCAGTGCTGCCCGGTCTTCTGTCGGATTAACAGTATGGCCAGTGAATAGTTCCTTTATGCGTTGAGTGATATCGCGCTGTTCAGCAAGATTTATCAGAGACTCAAGCGCCGATTGATCCAACCGATTTTTTGAGTAATCCAGAGTCAAGCCGGCAGCTGTGCAGCGAAAATTGTCTACGCGATGGGGGTCTTGTTCAAACAAGTTCAGTATCTTTGTGTCTGCCAGTTTGATTTGTTCTTTTTTTAAACTATTGATAAGTGCTTGAGTATCCATCGTGATTTCCTACACCTTGTAATATTCTCGATACCAATCCACAAAATTTGCCACGCCTTTTTCTATGGGTGTGTCAGGTTTGTAGTCCACATCTTCAATTAGTGCATCCACATCGGCGTAAGTGTCCGGCACATCGCCTAGTTGCAGAGGCAGTAGATTTTTTTTCGCTGTTTTGCCCAGGCAATCTTCCAATACTTCAATATAGCGCAAAAGCTCAATGGGTCGATTGCTGCCGATATTGTAAACGCGATAGGGTGCAAGGCTTGTAGCAGGATCGGGTTGATTACTATCCCATTGTGCGTTTTCCGGCGCTACACGATCGAGTGTGCGAATAATACCTTCGACAATATCATCGATATAGGTGAAGTCACGACGATGATGGCCGTAATTGAATACGTCGATGGGTTTGCCGGCCAGGATGTTGCGAGTAAACAAGAAGAGCGCCATATCCGGTCGACCCCAGGGGCCATAAACCGTAAAAAAGCGTAGGCCCGTGGTAGGCAGGCGATAAAGATGGCTGTAGGTATGGGCCATCAGTTCATTGGCTTTTTTCGTTGCGGCATAAAGGCTGAGCGGGTGGTCTACATTATTGTGCACCGAAAAGGGCATATTCGTATTGGCGCCATAAACGGAACTGCTGGAGGCATAGACCAGATGCTCGACGTTATGGTGTCGACAGCCTTCGAGAATATTGGTAAAGCCGACGATATTTGCATCGATATAAGCGTGGGGATTTTCCAGCGAATAGCGCACGCCGGCTTGTGCAGCCAGATTAACCACTCGCTGTGGTTGGTGCGTTTTGAACAGTGCCTCCATGCCTTCGCGGTCTTCAATGCTTAGGCGGATATCCGTAAAACCGTTATGGCTTGTTAAACGTGCCAGACGGTCTTTCTTAAGCTGGACTTCATAGTAGTCGTTAAGATTATCAACGCCGATTACTTCATCGCCACGTTTCAATAAGCGCATTGCCAGGGTTGATCCGATAAACCCGGCAGTGCCGGTGACGAGAATTTTCATAGTTTTACGATTACCTTGTTTATTAAGATGCGCGGGGCACACCCCACAATAAACCGTAGGGTGCGCCCCGCGCACCATTTCAAACTATTCACCTACAATCGCCCATCCACCTCTTCCTTGGGCAATACATACTTTACATCATAAATGACATGATCTGGTTTCATCAGCCTGCGAATACCCGCAACGCCCATCTGCCTGAATTGATCATGACTGACGGTCAAGATGGCCGCATCATATTTCCCTGCCTCGGGTGTTTCCACAAGCTTATACCCATAGGTCGATGATGCTTCATCACTGTCCGCCCAAGGGTCAAAAATATCGATATTAGCGTGATAGGTTATTAATTCATCAATAATGTCAACCACACGCGTATTCCGCAGGTCCGGACAATTCTCTTTAAATGTCAGCCCCATGATCAAAATATTAGCATCAACGACATGAATGCGTTTCTGCGTCAGCAATTTGATCACAGATTCTGTTACATAAGTCCCCATATTGTCATTAATGCGCCGTCCCGCCAGAATAACCTCCGGGTGATAACCGATCTCCTGTGCTTTATGCGTCAGATAATAGGGGTCTACACTGATGCAGTGACCACCAACAAGACCTGGGCGAAAAGGAAGAAAGTTCCATTTACTACCTGCAGCTTCCAGCACTTCCAATGTATCAATGCCGAGTCGATTAAAAATAATCGCCAGTTCGTTTATCAGCGCAATATTTAGGTCTCTTTGTGTATTTTCTATGACTTTCGCTGCTTCAGCGACACGAATACTGCTGGCCTTATGAGTGCCTGCAGTAATAATCTGCCCGTATAGCTGGTCGATAAAATCTGCAATTTCCGGGGTGGAACCTGAGGTGACTTTTACAATATTATTAATGCGATGGGTCTTGTCGCCGGGATTGATGCGTTCAGGGCTATAACCTGCAAAGAAATCCTTGTTATAAGTAAGCCCGGAATGCTGCTCGATAAGTGGAATACAGACTTCTTCCGTTGCACCTGGATAGACTGTGGATTCGTAGATCACAATATCGCCAGAATTAATTACGCTAGCCAGAAATGTGCTGGCTTTTTGCAAAGGGGTGAGATCCGGGCGGTTGTGGCAGTCAATAGGTGTCGGCACGGTGACTATGTAGATATTGCTGTCTTTAATTTGTTCAGATTCACAGGCAAAAGAAAGCTGGGTTGTAGCTTGTAGCTCATCTGTTGTTAATTCTTGTGTATTGTCGATTCCAGCGCGCAACTCTGCAATGCGCCGCTGATCGATATCAAAGCCCACTGTTGGGAAATGTTTGCCAAATTCAACAGCCAGCGGTAGTCCTACATAGCCGAGGCCAATCACAGTAATCTTGGGTTGATGAAGCATTATGTTGTCCATTTCAGGGTAAAAACCGGTTTGTGTGCATTGTATCTGAACTGATTTGCGCTCCAAAACAATGCAGTACCGTAATGTAAAAAACATCAGTTGCTCAATAAGATATCGGTTATAATAGCCGATCAGGATATTCTGCAACAACATTATCGAGAGATTTAATTTACGTGCATATAAGGATATTTAAACACTATATCCCAACGCCCTATCTAGTGCTTTCGTTTCTGGAAGGTATTGTTCTCTACTGCTCATACTTGGTTGCGGTTGCTCTTTTGGATAATTACTTCGGGTTATCTTACGTTCGTGATGGAGAATCTACCAAAGCCGCTTTACAGACATTGATATTGCTGATTAGCAATGCATCCATGGGGGTTTATACTTCGCGCTTCAAAGAAGGGCAGCTAGGTATGCTGCTGAGGACGTTGGTTGCTTATTGTCTTGTTGGGGCTGTGGGTGTCCAGCTAGTTGGATTAATCGAGCCATCCCTCAATATTTCGCGTACTGCGTTACTGTTGTCGGTGATGCTCAGTGTCAGTTTGATTACCGGATTGCGTTTCGTTTTTTTTCGATTGGTCGATAATGCATCGCTTGCTCGGCGCACTCTCATTTTTGGTGCGGGAAAGAACGCAGCCCTGTTGTTGGAACAACTTCGCGAACGACACAGCAGCAGATACATTGTTGGGTGCGTGCCGATGGGCTCGGAAGAAGTATTAGTGCCACAGGAGCTGATTGTTAAAAAGAACACCGACTGGCTAACATTAGTGAGGCAATATAAAGTTTCTGAAATTGTTGAAGCGCTTGATGAACGTCGTGCGGATAAGGGAGTGCAGTTTCCGGTTGATGAACTACTTGACTGTAAACTGTCCGGCGTAAATATCTCTACGCCTATTGCTTTTCTTGAACGGGAGTGTGGGTTTATTGAACTGGAGTATATAAATCCGGGGTGGATGTTATACGCCGATGGATTCAGAACGGACAGTCTGCGAGACACAGTAAAGCGGTTTTTTGATGTAGTCGTTTGTCTTTTGTTGTTGCTTTTGACCTGGCCGTTTATGCTCTTAACCGCCATTGCCGTTGTACTGGAATCAGGGTGGCCGGTAATCTACAGTCAGCAACGTGTTGGCAAGGATGGTAAGCTGTTTAATGTCCATAAATTTCGCAGTATGGTGAAAAATGCTGAAAAGGATGGGCGTGCAGTATGGGCAAAGGCAAATGACAGCCGAGTGACACGTATTGGAAAGATCATTAGAAATACACGTCTGGATGAATTGCCTCAGATATACAATGTGCTCAGGGGGGATATGAGTTTTGTTGGACCCAGGCCTGAACGCCCTGAGTTTGTGGCGCAGCTTAGCCGTGACATCAAATTTTATGGTGAACGTCACCGTATCAAACCGGGCCTGATGGGGTGGGCTCAACTAAATTATTCTTACGGAGCTTCCGTCAAAGATGCTGAAAATAAGCTACGCTATGATCTCTACTATGTAAAAAACCATAGCGTGATGCTTGATTTAATTATTGTAGTGCAAACAGTTGAAATCATATTGCTTGGAAAAGGTGTGCACTAGTCAGCATTCTTCTCATTGTTCATTGTGTATGGAATGCATTTACTGACTATTATTATATTTGGAAATTGTACGCGTTGTTCAACAGATAAGGCTTAGGTAGGAATTAGATAAGGTGCATAGACGAAAGAAAGCCAAAGTTTTTATGTTGGGGATAATGTTACTGGCTATTGCGTTAGCCGGTTGTGCTACAGAGCGTGTGATCCAGCAGCCTGAAGGCAATTTGGAGCAAATTCTTGCTGGCAAGCCCTATGTGATCGGTTTGGGTGACCAGTTATCGGTACAGGTCTGGCGTAATCAGGAATTGTCGGTGAGCGTGATAGTGCGGCCTGATGGTATGATATCGGTTCCACTTGTCGGAGATGTTGCTGTATTGAATAAGGAACCGATGAAACTGGCCAGCGAAATAGCGGAAAAGCTGGGTAGTTTTATTCGATCACCGGAAGTAACTGTGATTGTCTTGGCGCCAACCAGCGCTGTCTTGCAATATCAAATACGCATTGCGGGAGCAGTTAATCAGCCCGTGTCGGTTCCGTATCAAAAGGGTATGACGGTGTTTGATGTTGTTCAGGCTGCGGGTGGGCTTTCGCCTTTTGCTGCGGCGAACAGAGCAGTTTTGCGGCGCAAAGTAAACGGGAAACAACATTCCTACCAGTTAAAACTGGAAGATATGTTTACAAAAGGACAATTTGAAACCAATTTCTCTGTTCTACCGGGTGATCTTATCAGTGTTCCAAAGGCTATTTTCTAAAAGGCAAATTTGTGGATTTTGATCAGGTAACCATACTGCTGGATTATGCTCGGGCAGTATTCAAAGAGTTTTATCTTCATCGATTCAAGATCGTGATTCTCTCTATTTTCATTGCCTTCTGTGTGTTGGCGGCGGGTTATTTTCACAAAGAGACTTATGAGTCGTCTACCACAATATTTGCGGATCAGCAGAATATTATCCGACCTTTGCTGCGAGGTCAGGCATCGGTCACCAAACTACAGGATCAGATTAGAGTGGTGAGGGAGGTTATTTATTCGCCAAGAATTTTGCGAGAAGCCGTTCAACAAGCCGGATTGGTTGATGAAGGGATTGAATCTGCTGAACTGGAACAAATGGTCAACGCGGTAAGAGCGAGGCTTAAAATCATTGGTGTAGGCGGCAGTTTTATCAAACTGACCTATTCGGATAATAGTTCTACATCCGTCTTTCGGTTTTTGTCTGCGCTGACAGATTTGTTTATCAAAGA
>PIVM01000044.1 GCA_003353945.1 Gammaproteobacteria bacterium | reverse complement strand
AAATCACAAACCGTTTGATAAGAGAAACCATCCAAGTCGCCAAGGTAGATCACCAGCAGAATTACTCACGGGAAAATCTCATCCGCACTGGCTTGAGATGCTCGGGTATTCTCGTTTTAAGCGTGCGGCCTAGCTGATCCTACTAAGTTTCGATAGATTTTATCATGCTGTTAAATTGGTAGGCAAAAGTGTGTCTGATTGCTACCTAAAATACGCTATAATTGAACCGTGCCGAAAATAGTAACCGTTCGTGTAATGTATAGTCTTCTTAAAGTGTCTGGATAAAATATGCATATTCGTTATTGGGCCATTGTCATCGTAATCTGTGTGTCGGTTACGGCGGTGTTGGCTGGCTTTAAAGTGAATCAGATCCGCGCAGCTATTGCTTATGCAGAGTCCTTTCCGGAACAATCCGAAGCGGTGAGGGCAGTGACGGTAATGGAAAAGAAGTGGACGCCGATGGTAACTGCCCTGGGTGAAGTCCTTGCCCTCAATTCAGTGGATCTGCGAAATGAGTTAGGCGGCAAAATCGTGGAAGTGGGATTCAAGCCGGGCGCCAGTGTTAAGAAAGATCAGTTGTTGTTACGCCTGGATATTAGTGAAGAAAGTGCACAGCTGAAAGCGGCAGAGGCTGAAACAGAGCTGGCTCGTCTGGATCTTGATCGCTACCGGCGGCTGATGAAGAGTAATGCTTCCAGTAAAGATCAGTATGATCGTGCGATGGCAGAGATGTCAGTGGCTGTCGCCAGGGCGCAAGCTTTGCAGGCGGTCATTGATAAAAAGACCATTCGAGCTCCCTTTGATGCTGAATCTGGATTACATGAATTGGAGCTAGGCCAATACCTCCCGGACAATACATTGATTACGCGCTTAGTGGGAGTGAGTCGTGACGTGTGGATTGATTTTTATTTGCCGCAGCAGCAATCACGGGTAAAGATCGGTACGCCGCTTAGCGCAACGTTTGAGGGATTGCTCGCAGAACCTGCGCATGGAGAGGTGATTGCCAGAGATTCTGTGGTGGTCTCTGAGTCGAGAAATCGGCGGATACGTGCATTATTTTACAATGTGTCTGATGTGTTAAGACCGGGTGCCCTTGTTGAATTGAAGGTGCCTGTGGGGGAAGAGAGAACAGTGTCAGTGTTACCGGCAACGGCCATCCGACGTGATAATTTTGGCGCTTATGTCTATGTGCTGAAGACTGATAAAGAGAGTAAGGTACGTGCCAGCAAGCGTAAGATTACGCTTGGTCCAGAGCAAGAACAGAGCGTTATTGTCATCAGTGGATTGGAGCGGGGCGAGCGAATTGCCTCTATCGGTTCTCACAAGTTAAAAGACGGGATGTTAGTGATATTAAATCCAGCAACAAGCGCGACTCACAGGGAAGGTGATAACACCGATGAGTAGACAGTATGGTCGTCCCACAGTGATGGACGTGTTTGTACATCGCCCGGTACTGGCCGTAGTGATCTCAGTTGCTCTGGTGCTGGTCGGCCTGCGCGCAGCTGTGGACATTCCCGTACTGCAATTTCCCAAAATAGAGAGTTCGTCGTTGGTCATAACAACCCCTTACGTGGGCGCTTCAGCGGCGGTGGTGCAGGGTTTTATCACCGATCCCATTGAGCGTGTTGCAGCCTCTGTACCGGGTGTTGATTATATTGATTCCAATACGCTGGCCGGTATAAGTACGGTGACGGTCTGGCTGAAACTCAATGAAGACAGCACCTCTGCACTGGCAGAACTCAATTCACGCTTAAGCCAGATTCGCTTTGAGCTACCCGCAGGGGCAGAAGACCCGGCTGTCAGGGTGCAACGTGCGGATCGACCCAATGCCGCATTTTACCTTGATGTTTTATATACCGATGCGGCCATGTCTCGGGCGCAGGTGACGGATTATCTTACCCGACGTGTCAATCCAACATTGGCCTCCATTACCGGCGTTCAGCGAATTGGTATTGAGGGAGGCCGTCTTCCCGCAATGAGGATCTGGCTTGATCCGGTGCGGATGGCCGCATTTAATGTTAGCGCCCAGGATGTTGAAATGGCGCTGACCAGCAATAACATTATCGCCACTATTGGTCGTAGTGAAAACAGCAAGCAACGCATTGATCTTTTGGCCAATACGTCAATGCAGACCGTTTCTGATTTTGAACGATTGCTTATACGCAGTGTAGAGGGAGCGCAGATTCGAATCCGCGATGTGGCGCGGGTTGAGTTGGGTGAGGAAGAGGGAAGTATTAATGCTCGCCTGGATCAGAACAAAGCGGTCTATATTTCCATTTGGCCATTGCCGGGCGCTAATGAAATCGATATTGCCAACCAGCTCTATGACGTCCTGGACGAAGTTAATCCTACGCTGCCAGATGATCTGCACATTGGTGTTGGTTACGACATTACGCTCTATATGCGTGATGCTTTGCGGGAAATCTTTATTACGCTGGCAGAGACTGTGATGCTAGTGGGGCTGGTGGTGTTGGCCCTGATGGGATCAGTGCGTACGGCATTGGTGCCCTTGGTCACTATTCCGATTTCGCTGCTTGGGGCAGTGGCAGCGATGACCATCATGGGTTTTTCTTTGAACCTGCTGACGGTACTGGCCATTGTTTTGTCGGTTGGATTGGTGGTAGATGATGCGATTGTGGTGGTGGAAAACGTGGCGCGTCATATGCGTGAAGGTAAAAGCCGTATTGCTGCCGCGCTGGCAAGCTCGCGCCAGCTTCTGGCGCCGATTATCGGTATGACGATTACCCTTGCGGCGGTGTATGCGCCTATCGGTTTTTTGTCCGGTCTGACCGGCGTATTGTTTAAAGAATTTGCTTTTACACTCGCTGTGGCGGTGCTGATATCGGGAATTGTTGCGCTAACCCTGTCACCCATTATGAGCGCTTACGCCTGTTCGGAAGGTGGCAAGGAGACAAAAGCCACACTGAGGGTTAACCGTTGGTTTGCCCAGTTGCAGGCGCTTTATGCCAAAGCGCTTGATCATACCCTTGGTTGGCAGTCACAAATCCTGTTTTTAGGCGTGTTCTTTGCCTTGCTGACAATTCCATTTTATCTGTTTTCCCAGCAGGAGTTGGCACCTATTGAAGATCAAAGCGGGATTAATGTCGTTATTGAAGCACCGCCGGAAGCCTCTTTGGCGTATACCACAGAACATATGCATGATGTGGTTGATGCGATGAACTCACTGCCGGGTTCAACCTTTATGTGGCAGATTGTGACGCCAGCAGGAGGCTTTGGTGGGCAGGAGTTTGTGGGTTTTAAAGAGCGTAACCAGAGTGTGCAGGAGCTGTTTCCCGTGGCCTTCGGCAAACTGTCTCAGGTCGAGGGGCTTAAGGCGTTGCCGATTCTTTTCCCTGCCTTGCCGACAGCGGGCAACTTTGCCATTGAGATGGTGGTGTTATCTTCTGACCCGCCAGAGCGGATGAAACAGTACGCGGATCAATTGGTGGGTGCTGCTTATCAGAGCGGGCGATTTATGTTTGCCGATACTGATTTAAAGTTAGATCTACCGCAAGCGCAGTTTCGTTTGAATCGAGAGCGTATCGCTGATCTGGGGATGGATCTGGCTGAAGTCAGTCGTCAGCTGAGCGTGCTGTTGTCGGGTAACTACATCAATCGTTTTGATTTTGACGGCAAAGCCTATCAGGTTATTCCTATGATTGAAGGTTATGGCAGACCTAATCCACAGGCACTGATGGATCTAAAGTTGCGTACACCTCAGGGTGATTTGGTGCCCGTGTCTGCCATCGCAACACTTGAAACGACGGTGGGGCCACGTTTGCTCGGTAAGTTTCAGCAGAAAAATGCCTTTCGCATTTTTGGCGGTGTGATTCCCGGCACCACCAAGGAGCAGGGTTTGCGTATTTTAGAAGAGGCGGCTGCGGAGATTTTACCAGCCGCTTATACGCTTGATTATGCGGGTGAATCCCGACAATTACGACAGGAAGGTAATACCTTGTTTGGTGTGCTGGCGGTGGCGCTTGTGTTTGTCTTTCTGGTCTTGGTGGTGCAATTTAATAGTTTTCGTGATCCCCTGGTAGTGTTATTAGGTTCGGTGCCTCTGGCGTTGTCTGGTGCGATGTTATTTGCCTTTCTTGATTGGACGACGATCAATATCTATTCCCAGGTAGGTTTTATTACATTAGTGGGATTGATTGCGAAAAACGCCATTCTTGTGGTGGAATTTGCCAATCATATGCAGGCAGAGGGTATGTCAAAACTGGATGCGATCAAGGTCGCAGCACAGACCCGTCTGCGCCCGGTATTAATGACGACGGGCGCTACTGTATTTGGCCATTTTCCGCTGGTGCTCGTTTCCGGTGCCGGGGCTGAGGCGCGAAACAGTATCGGTATTATCCTGGTTGCGGGCATGTTATTGGGGACGTTTTTTACCTTGTTTATATTGCCCAGCGTGTATTTGGCATTAGCGTCAACCCATAAGGATACCGAGGCATCAGCTGAGTTGGTTGTGAGTTGAAGGAGGGGAGAATCTGCGTTTGATTGATTCTGCCCATATAGCTTTCGATATGGTTCTCTCGTTCGGTGTCCAACTATTTCAGATATAGTTCATCTACAGTTTCGTCTTAGCCATATCTATATCGGTAAATCCGGTAGATATATCCGTAATATCCGGATTTACAAATATGATGTTAATCTTTAATATTCAGCACACGTTCAGTGTTGAGCTGGAAATTGGCGATAATCCGGCGTGTTAACACATTTTAACTGAAAGACATCAAAGAAAGACATCTAAGAATGACAGAGCAAAAGGCAACAAATGTACATTGGCACGAAGGTGATATCACTCGCGAGCACCGTGGAAAGCTGCTGGGACATAAGGGCGCTACACTGTGGTTTACCGGACTGTCTGGTAGTGGTAAAAGTACCATTGCAGTAGAGCTCGAAGGTGTGCTGTACGAAATGGGAGTGCTCTCTTATCGATTAGATGGCGATAATGTGCGTATGGGCATTAACAAAAACCTCGGTTTCAGTGCCGAAGATCGCGTCGAAAACATTCGCCGTATTGGTGAAATCTCCAAGCTCTACGTTGATACGGGGGTTATCTTGTTAAGCAGTTTTATCAGCCCTTATCGAGCTGACCGTGAGCAAGTGCGAAAATTACACGAGGAAGCCGGAATGGATTTCATCGAGGTTTTCGTCGACTGCTCATTGGGTGCCGCAGAAAGTCGAGATCCCAAGGGACTTTACAAAAAAGCGCGTGCTGGAGAGATAAAGAACTTTACTGGCATCGACGATCCCTATGAAGCACCGAATAATCCGGAAATTCATTTAAATTCAGATAAGCAAAGCCTGGCTGAAGAAGTTGCATTGATTCTCAACGTCTTACGCGAACGCGGCATCATCGATAAATAGCCTGCCATTTTTTCATGATCAGCTCTTATCGTTACAGGCAACAGGGGATGCGTTCATATGAAAAATTTGAGCTATGATAAAATTAAAATGATATGGAACTAGAAATGTCTACACTCCAAACCCACTTGAAACAGTTAGAAGCCGAATCGATTCATATTATGCGTGAAGTTGCCGCTGAGTTTGATAATCCAGTGATGCTTTACTCTGTCGGCAAGGATTCCTCGGTGTTATTGCACCTTGCTCGCAAGGCATTTTATCCAGGTAAAATCCCCTTTCCATTAATGCACGTTGATACGAACTGGAAATTCAAGGAGATGATTGAATTTCGTGATCAGATGGCCAAAAAGTATGACTTTGATCTGATTGTGTATAAAAACCCACGCGGCCTTGAGCAGAACATCAATCCGTTTACACATGGCAGCGCCAAACATACGGATATCATGAAAACGGAGGCCTTAAAACAAGCTCTAGACATGCATGGTTTCGATGCCGCTTTTGGCGGAGCAAGACGTGATGAAGAGAAATCACGTGCTAAAGAACGCGTTTACTCCTTCCGGGACAGTAAACACCGTTGGGATCCAAAGAATCAACGACCTGAACTGTGGAATATATACAACGGTAAAGTCAATAAGGGTGAGAGTATCCGTGTTTTTCCGGAGTCAAACTGGACGGAACTGGATATCTGGCAATATATCTACCTAGAAAATATTGACATTCCTTCACTCTATCTTGCACAACCGCGTCCGGTTGTTGAACGAGATGGCGTCTTGATCATGGTCGATGATGATCGTATGCCACTGGAGCCTGATGAAGAGGTGCAAACCAAGATGGTTCGTTTTCGGACATTAGGTTGCTATCCACTGACCGGTGCCGTTGAGTCTGAAGCGACCACCCTGCCAGAAGTCATCCAAGAGATGTTGCTGTGTACGACCTCTGAGAGACAAGGTCGAGTGATTGATAATGATTCGTCTGGTTCGATGGAGAAGAAAAAGATAGAAGGGTATTTCTAGCTTGCCCGTCAGTCCAGCAAAAGTGTGGCTTTACAGAGACAAGAGATGCCTGTGTAAAGCCAGCGAACCTAACGAAGCGAATGCTAACTGGAGCTATCAACAGGCATGGTTAAATACAACATTGATAGCTTAAGAGTTGAGGAAGAACAATGACTGCCAGTACCAATTTGATTGCTTCAGATATTGAAGCTTATTTAAAAGTCCATGAAAACAAAGACATGCTGCGCATTCTTACCTGTGGTAGCGTCGATGATGGCAAATCTACCCTGATTGGGCGTTTGCTGTATGACAGCAAAATGATTTATGAAGATCAGATGGCCGCTATCGAAAAAGATTCAAAACGTTTCAATACAACAGACGACGCCTTCGATCTAGCCTTATTAGTTGATGGCTTGCAATCCGAACGAGAGCAGGGCATCACTATCGATGTGGCTTATCGATATTTTTCAACGGATCAACGCAAATTTATCATTGCCGATACCCCAGGCCATGAGCAATATACGCGTAATATGGCGACGGGGGCTTCTACGTGTGAATTAGCGATCATTCTTATCGATGCTCGTCATGGCGTGCAAGTTCAAACCCGTCGTCACAGTTTTATTTGCTCACAGCTGGGGATCAAGCATGTAATTATTGCCATCAACAAGATGGATGCGGTTGATTACGATCAGGCAGTTTATCAAAAGATCAAAAAAGACTACCGAGAGTTTTCTGAAAATCTCTCATTCACTGATATTCGTTTTGTACCCATTTCTGCACTTAAAGGGGACAATGTTGTGAACGAGAGTGAGAATATTAGCTGGTATCCTGGCTCAACGTTGCTGAAGCTGCTCAACACGGTTTCAGTGGAGCAGGATCGCAGTGATTCATTTCGTTTTCAAGTGCAATACGTGAATCGCCCTAATCTTGATTTTCGTGGTTTCTGTGGCACGTTGTCATCAGGCGAGATTCGTGTGGGTGATACGGTTATAGCACTCCCCTCGGGTAAAGAGACTCAAATCAAGTCGATTGTAACGTTTGACGGTGAACTTGAGAAAGCGATAGCGGGCCAAGCGGTGACGTTGATCTTAGCCGATGAAATTGACGTAGGTCGCGGTGATATGTTGGTTCGTCCTCATGAGAAACCGTTCTCAACCAATCACCTTGAAGCGGATGTCGTGTGGATGACCGAAGAGCCGCTTTGCGTGGATCGGGAGTACGCCATCAAGGTGGGTAGCAAGGCAGTCTATGGTTACGCTGATGCAATCAATTATAAAGTGGATATCAATAACCTGACGCATCACCCTGCTAAACAGTTGGCGTTAAATGAGATGGGTAATTGTGATTTCTCAGTCACCGAGCCTGTGCAGTTTGATGCGTATGATAACAACCGCGCAACGGGGGCATTTATCATCATTGATCGTCTCACTAATGTGACGGTAGGTGCCGCTATGATCCGTCAACCCGTTGAAGGCAATGGACCTAAACAGCATGAAATCTCTGAGTTTGAGTTGGAGATGAATGCCTTGGTACGCAAACACTTTCCACATTGGGGCGTGAAAGATATTTCGAAAAACTAATTGCGATGCGATTTCAACATGAGGGTGTGAAGGTGATTAGGCAGAACAATCACCTTTCTCAAAATGGATAGTTATCAACGTCTTAAGAGAAAGTGTCAGATTAAGTCGGAAGTAACTCAGCGAGTGTTTGTTAACATCAAGCGAATTTGTCGTACCGTAACTACCAAGGGAAATTGACGGACTCAGGCAGGTTTTCGTTTTAGAAAACCCAAAATCAACTCTTCGGTAACGGGTTTGCAGAGTAATGACACACCCAGTGCTTCCACTCTTACTTTCATACCTGGCTGAATATCCGCCGTGAGCATTGCAATATTTTCAGATACAATCTTTTCTTTAAGCTGTGGAATCAGCTCCAAACCACTGCCGCCCGGCATATTGTTATCCACTATCGCATAGTCAATATTGTCATGCACATCGATTATATCGCGAGCCTCTTTATTAGACGCCGCTTCAACCACACTCCATCCAGGCAATGATTCAGTAATGATATTTTTTATGATCAGCCGTACGAATCTACTGTCATCAATTGTTAACACTTTGGCCATGCTATTGTGTGTCCTTTCGGTGATGTTTTTGTTGGAAAGATTAGGTGGCCATCACTAACAGTTTGTCTCGGAGTCTGCTAGGGAATATTTTTTTAACCTGGATTCTCTCCATATCAATATATAGTGCATGACATTTTGCTTTGCAATGTACACCTACAACATCATTTAGAATTGCTTAATTTGTGTTCGTTATTCAAAAATTGTGTCATATCACTCACTTCGTTTGTGGCATATGCCTCAAATTATCTTCTCATAGATACAATTTCCAAGCTGGTTAATCGGAACTAACTGAGATTGCTCATGAATTCATTGTCAGATGCGTCTGGCATGCTCTGTGCCATTGAGTTTGGCAAACCAATAGGTGATGGGAAGCTGGCTTGAGACAGGGTTTGGTAAAGCCATTTCAGCCGACGCAGATGATTGATGCAGTCGCTAAATTAACTTAGATCAACACATTAACGAAGCACAATGTAAAACGATTTGTTTAATTGAAGTTGAAAAAACGACGCAAGATAGGAGATAGGAGATAGGAGATAGGAGATAGGAGATAGGAGATTGGTATTTGGCAGACTACGCCATGTGCAGACATGAGTGTCAGTGTAGGAGTTTTCTGACATAACAGAGAAAACTAATCCTACATAAAAAATTCAGCAATACGTCTATTACTATTGTATGCACTTATTACTGGCAGGTATTGGGTGTTTAAATTGGGATAGGAACTCAATTTAAAACAGGAGCTCAATTCAAAATAGGGACGTAATTCCATTGCAATTAATGAAAACTGAGAAACATCGTAAGAGGAAGGATTAGAAATATGAGATGGTATAGTGATTTAAAAATAGCTTACAAAATGGGTGTGTTAGCCGGTGTATTAATCATTGGGTTGCTGGGAATTTCGATTGTTTTCCAATATGGCGTCTCGTTAAGAAATGAGGGCCGTGTTGAGCAAGAGCGCATAAGCGGTATTCAGAGTGCGATCAGCGAAATTGAAATCGCTTCGCTGTTAGGGCGGCGGCGAGAAAAAGATTTTATTTTGCGTAATGATGCAAAATATTTAGATAAGCACAAGGGGGAAATGGTCAAACTGGAAAAGCACATTAATCAATTGGATTCTTTGGTAAAAACAGGGGAAGAAAAACAATTGGTCAGTTCTGTGAGTGAAGCAACCCAGAAATATCAGACAGCTTTTATCGAACTTGGCGAGCGAAAAAAGGAATTGGGCCTTGATGAAAAATCCGGACTGTTAGGGGTATTGCGCGCATCGGTTCATAGTGTCGAGGAAGATCTGGGGAAAGTGG
This sequence comes from Gammaproteobacteria bacterium, assembly GCA_003353945.1. Classification (GTDB taxonomy): domain Bacteria; phylum Pseudomonadota; class Gammaproteobacteria; order Pseudomonadales; family PIVM01; genus PIVM01. The sequence goes on along the minus strand of PIVM01000044.1, from coordinate 25,164 downwards.
ATAGTGATGGCTTGATGGTGACGATGTTGATGATGCGACGTCATGAAAAGGACTATCTCGCCCGTGGAGCCGATAAATACGTGAAGCGAATGGCCGATCGAAAAAGTGAATTTGAGTCAGCGATAAAGAAGGCTAATATACGTGACAATACGAAAGACAGCATCACCAAAGACATGAATGCTTACCACAAGGCTTTTGCTGCAATGGTGTCAGGAACAGTGGCAGTTGCAACACAGGTTGAGGTGATGCGTGAAGCGATTCACAGCATGGATCCTTTGTTAACCCAGTTAGAGGAATTCTCCCATCGATCCATAGAGGAAAACGCGGTCTTTCAAGCTGGCAATAATAACCGGGTGAATGCTCTCTTCTACGGCGCAATGATTGTGTTAAGCGTTGTACTGATCGGGTTAATGATTGTCGCAACACGCGCTATCACGCGACCCGCGCTGGCATTAAGGAGCGCTGCTGAAGATTTACAATCAGGCGAAGGTGATTTAACGAAACGTATACCTCATTTCGGTAAGGATGAAATTGGACAATCGGCGGATGCAATCAACGGATTTTTAGACAAGATACAAACCGTGTTGTTGAACATCAGTGAATCGGTGGATGGCGTGGCGACCGCCTCGAATCAGGTCAGCTCAACGGCACAGGCCTTAAGTCAGGGTGCCAGCGAGATGGCGTCCACAGTCGAAGAAACCAGTGCGTCACTGGAGCAGATGAGCGCCTCGGTGAGTCAGAATGCCGAGAATGCCAAAACGACGGATGCTATGGCTCAGAAAGCGGCCAAACAGGCGAACGAAGGGGGTGAGGCTGTTCAGAACACGGTGACGGCAATGCAGCAGATTGCTGAAAAGATCGATCTGATTAATGATATTGCCTACAAAACCAATCTGTTGGCACTTAATGCAGCGATTGAAGCAGCCCGCGCGGGTGAACATGGAAAAGGGTTTGCGGTAGTGGCTGATGAGGTGCGTAAACTGGCCGAGCGTAGTCAGGATTCAGCGCAGGAGATCAGTGGCCTGACGGGCAATAGCGTTAAGACCGCAGAAGCGGCCGGGGAGTTAATTAAAGAGATCGTGCCAGCGATTCAGGGTACGGCCGAACTGGTGCAGGAGATTTCGGCTGCGTCAGAAGAACAGGCCGGTGGCATTCAGCAGGTCAATTCTGCTGCTGAACAACAGAGTCAGTCCGTGCAGAGCAGTGGTGCCTCCTCCGAGGAACTGGCAGCTACGGCTGATGAAATGAGCAATCAGGCGGAGTCACTGCGTGAAATTATTGGCTTTTTCAAACTGGGTACCAGGGAAAAAACCAGTCAACACGCGGGCGGGCGGTCAGCTCGGTCGACAAAATCGTCAACTCAAAAAAAGGACTTATCCGGTCAGGTGGAACAATCCATAGACACGCAAGCAGAAGACGGTGACTTTGTCCGGTTTGCTTAAGTGGAGAAGAGTGCTATGACGATGACCAATCAAAGTGAACTAATGGTCAAAAACGACGAGTTGATGCCCGTGATAGGCAAGGAAAAGCTTGAGCAATCGAAGTATCTGACCTTTGTGGTTAATGAGATGGTGTACGGCATTGATCTTGGCCACGTCAAGGAAATTATCGAGTACGGTGCACTGACTCAAGTGCCCCTGGCGCCGTCGTTTATTCGAGGGGTATTCAATTTGCGTGGCAGTGTATTGCCAGTGATCGATTTGGCTGTAAGGCTTGACAAGCCATCGCAGCCTCCGAGCAATCGAAGTTGTTTTATTCTGGTCGAAGTCAAAGGGGCCAGTGAGTACTTCGAATGCGGGTTGTACGTGGATGCCGTTGATGCGGTGGCTCAAATACCGGACTCAGCCATTGAACCGCCGCCTAGCTTTGGTGTAGACATTCGCAGTGATTATATCGCGGGCATGGGTAAGCGTAACAATGAATTTGTGATCTTACTGGATATGGAGCAGGTCGGTGCGGTTGAAGAGCTGGCCGAGTCTATGAAAGACGTGGATAGCAGTGCCCAGATCGAGGAGAGTGCTCATGGCTAGACAATTGATAACACTTAATATACGGAGTAAAGAGGCCATTGAGAGTAATGACGATCAGGACCGTTATCTCTCGCTGGCCGCTGGCAATGAAGAGTTTGGTATCAATATTCTCAGAGTGAAAGAAATCATTGAATACTGTGAGTTGACACCGATTCCGAGAATGCCTGCGTTTATCTGCGGTGCCTTGAATTTGCGTGGCCAGGTGGTGCCTGTGGTTGATTTGGCGCTTCGCCTGGATAAAACGCCGACGCAGGTGGCGCAGCGAACCTGTATTGTGATTGTTGAGCTGGCTGCTGGTAAATCCGAAGAAATGGAAGTGGGCTTGCTGATTGATGCGGTTCATCAGGTCATTGATATTGGACAAGAGGATATTCGCCCGGCTCCTTCATTTGATGGTGCCATCAATACTGATTTCATGTACGGCATGGGAAAGGTTGGTGATAACTTTATTATTTTGCTGGATATTGATCGAGTGTTGTCACTTCACGATGTGGTTTTGTTAGGGGAGTTAGCTGAGCCGAAAGAACCCTCTCATTTAGAAGGCGATTTCTCAAATTCCGTAGATTCAGAAGATGATGCTATACAGCCCCAAGCGGAAGGATAACAGATATGATAGAAGTCAATAAGGATGGAACACGTAGTTGTTGCCAGGTTCATGAAAAGATGACGATCTATCAGGCGGCGGCAATGCGAGATGAATTGCTCAATGCGTATTGCGATTGCGCCGAGCTGGAAGTGGATTTGTCACGGGTCGATGAGATTGACAGTGCCGGTCTGCAATTACTGCTGGCACTGAAGCAAACAGCCATTGCGCAGGATAAGCCGGTGCGTTTTGTAAATCACAGTGTCCACGTAGTCGACATTATTCACTTGTTTGGAATTGAACAGTTCTTTGGCGATCAAATTTTAATGCCGTCCGAAGCGTCGACAACGCACTGACTGCATGGAGACATAATATGAGCGAAAATCCCTTAGATATCTTTGTGGAAGAAAGCCAGGAATTGCTGCAGGAAATGGAGGACATATTGCTGGAGTTGGAGGAGGGCGGTGACGCAGAGGTGATGAATGCCTTGTTTCGAACAGCCCATACGATTAAAGGATCTTCTGGCATTTTTGGTTTTACCCATGTCGTTGGCTTTACCCATGTGGTGGAGAACGTACTGGATAGATTGCGTGATGGCGAAATCCAGATCAGCGAGGATCTGGTGGCGGCCTTACTGGCTTCAAAAGATCATATCGGCGCATTGGTTGATTTGGCAATCCGAGAGGAAGAACTTTCAGAAGCCTTAAGTCATCAGGGTGACGGGATACTCCAGCGTTTAACTGGCTTTCAGTCGACAGAGGTGGAGGGCGCATCCGCTCAAGCGGGTATACCAGCGGTTGTTGGCGGTAAAGTCGAACGAGAAAGCGGGCCATGTGTGATGACGGATCAATGGCATATCTCCATTCGTTTTTCTGAAGATGTTTATCGCCTTGGTCTCGATCCGGCCCCTTTTTTACGTTATTTGGAAAAGTTAGGAGAGATCACTGATGTCACCACGGTCTTTGATAAGCTGCCCTCACTGGAATCGATAGATCCTGAAAGCAACTACTTAGGGTTTGAGATTTCATTGACCAGCGATGCCAGCAAAACCGAAATTGAGGGCGCCTTCGAATTTGTAAGAGAAGAGTGCACGCTCTATATCTTGCCGCCGCAGGCAAAGATTTCAGAATATGCCGACTTGATCGAGAACCTGCCTGAAGAGGCAGAATTGTTAGGTGTTATTTTAAACCGCTGCGGTGCATTGACTGACGATGAACTGCAGATAGCGCTGCATTGTCAAGCACAGTTGCGCGAGCAGGCTGTGCCGGATGAAGCAAGTCGCTTGGGTGAAGTGTTGGTGAAGCAGCAAACGGTTCATCCTGAAGTGGTAGATGTGGCACTAGAGAAACAAGCAAAGGTACGTGCTCAGCATAATACGGCCAAATCAGTGCGGGTGGACGCAGCTCGACTGGATAAATTGATTAATCTGGTGGGCGAATTGGTGATTGCCGGTGCGGGCAACCAGATACAGGCCAGACGTATTGATGATGAGGCATTATCGGAAACCGTATCTGGTATGTCGCATCTGGTGGAAGAGATTCGTGATCATGCCCTGCAGTTGCGTATGGTGCCGATTGGTGAAAGCTTCAACCGGTTTAATCGTGTGGTACGTGATGTGAGTAAGGATCTGGGTAAAGCTATTAAGCTAGAGATCTACGGTGCTGATACCGAACTGGATAAGACGGTAATTGAAAAAATCGGTGACCCTCTGATGCACCTTGTACGCAATGCCATGGATCACGGGCTGGAATTGCCGGAGCAGCGTGAGGCTCTGGGCAAACCGACCGAAGGCGTAGTGTATCTCAATGCCTTTCATGATTCCGGTGGCATTGTGATTGAAGTGGCCGATGATGGCGCGGGTCTCGATCCGGAAAAGCTGTTGGCAAGAGCGCGTGAAAAAGGCTTGGTTGATGCCAATCAGGAATTGGATACAAAAGAGATTTATCGCCTGATTCTTGAAGCTGGCTTTTCCACCGCTCAGGAAATCACGGACCTGTCTGGTCGCGGTGTCGGTATGGATGTAGTGCGTCGCAATATTGAGGCCTTAAGTGGCACGGTGGATATTGACAGCGAACTGGGAGAAGGCACCACAGTACGTATAAGATTGCCATTGAGTCTGGCTATTATTGATGGGTTTTTAGTAGGAGTGGGGGAGTCGTCTTATGTCATCCCGTTAGATATGGTGCAGGAGTGTATCGAGTTGTCAGAGGCCGATACACAGGAATCCCACGGTGAGCACTACATTAATTTGCGAGGTGAAGTCTTGCCGTTTCTGCGATTGCGTGATGTTTTGTCGCATCAGGCGAGTGAGCATGATCGAGAACAGATCGTTGTGGTACAGGTAGGCACGCAGAAGGCTGGATTGGTGGTTGACCGTCTGTTCGGTGAGCTGCAGACCGTGATTAAACCCCTGGGTAAATTGTTCAGGCACCTCCGAGCTATTCGTGGCTCCACTATTTTGGGTACTGGTGAAGTGGCGATTATTCTGGATGTGCCCACTTTGATTCATCGTGCGGTGGGTGAACGCCAGACAGCGGTCAATCGGCCTGTGTTGCAAACAGTCGATAATGAACAAGGTGCTCGGCTACATTAGGAAAAGTGGGTATAGGATATGATAGATGAATAATCTAGCGGTTCACCAGACGATCGCGGATCATGAAACGGTACAAGCAGCCGAAATTCATGATCGAGAGTTTCGTCTGTTCGCTGAGTTAATGCACTCACGCGTAGGTGTATTTCTTTCGCCAGCGAAAAAGGATTTGGTGCGAGGTCGTTTGTTAAAACGCTTGCGGCACTACCGGCTGGCGAGCTTCAAAGAGTATTTCGATATAGTCACAGACAAGGATTTTCCGCAGGAGATGCAAATATTGGTGGATCTGCTAACCACCAATGAAACCTATTTTTTTAGGGAAGAAAAGCACTTTGATTGTTTACGAGAAACAGTGATCCCTGAGCTGGAACGAAATGGTACGTTGCGGATCTGGAGTGCAGCGTCTTCCACGGGAGAGGAAGCCTACAGTCTAGCCATGCTGTTGGCCGATCAAATAGGTTATTCACGCCTATGGACGATTCTGGGTACGGATATCAATAGTCATGTTCTGGAGTGTGCGCAACGGGCACACTATCCTGTGGATGCTGCAAAAAAAATTCCACGATCCTATTTGCAGCGATATTGTCTCAAGGGCATTGGCGACTATGAAGGAATGCTGACCATGGATGAGTCTTTGCGGAAAAGGGTGCAATTCAAACCCTTGAATCTCAATGGTCCCTGGAGCGGAATAGGCCAATTTGATGTTATCTTCCTGCGTAATGTGATGATTTATTTTGATGTGCCAACCAAGCGTAAGTTAGTGGCGCGGATGTATCAGGCGCTGAAACCGGGTGGTTACTTTTTTGTGGGTCATTCAGAGAGTCTGCATGGCATCAACGAGAAATTGACTATGGTGCAACCGTCGGTTTACCGACGTGTGTGTTGATATTTATGAGTGGGGAAGTTAGGGCCGCGGAAAAAATAAATTATCCAATTACGCTTGCTCCCTGCTCCCTCACCTTCGTTGTTCAAATGCCTACATATTCCAATATGCTACCATTTGAACGCCTCAGTGAGAAAGCATGATTCTGCGCCTAATTGGAAAATTTATTATTTCCAAGGCCCTTAAATCAATAAAATAACCCCTCTTGGCGGATTTTACCGAATTCCTGCCAACACGCGTTTTCTTTTGATGTTTGGTGTAAATTGCTAAGTCAAATTCAAAAATGAAACGGACTGGTGGTTATTTCTCAATTCGTTTCGGGAAACTAACCCACGGAATCCATGAACGTGACTATGCTGGCAATGCGTAAAATGGTTTAGTTGCGCTCAAAATATGTCCGATATGTTGAGACTATCTGTATGTAAAATAATGCAATAATTTGTGATAAAATAAGGCCGAATCTGTTACCAGGAGAAAACTAATGTCAAATGAGATAAAAGGTGGCTGTCATTGTGGCGCTGTTCAATATAAAGTTAGTGGAGAGCTCGTGGGTGTAATCCATTGCCATTGCGGTGATTGTCGTCGCTGGCATGGGCATTATTCAGCTTATGCAGTTGCAAATCTTTCTGAATTTGAGATAACACAAGGCAAGGACAAGCTTAGTTGGTATGAATCATCTGAAAAAGCAAGGCGTGGATTTTGTCCCGATTGTGGTTCATCGGTTTTTAAAGATAATAAAGATGGTGAGAAGATTGTTATCTCTGTAGGAACAATAGATTCTCCAACCAATCTTAAATTCATGAAAAATATTTTCGATGATAGTAAGGGTGATTATTATACATTGCCTGAATAGCTTGATGTAAAAGGGAAGAAAATTAGCATTTACTTCAAAGCGTTCGCCTTCGGGACCGAATGTCCACGCCGGGTGCAGATGCTCCTCGCCCATAAACCAGTTGGTGCTGAATCCGTTCCCCCTCCCCTATACTGTAGGGGAGGGGGTGAGTACGGAGTGAAAACCGTTATTTGTTTCTACTGTTCTATTTCGCTCTAAAGTTGATATCAGGTTCATTATTTAGAGCATAGGTTTTTGACAGATATTGGTCATAGTCCGTTAATCCCAATAAGTGTCGTTTAAAAAACGAGACGACGTACAAGTTTTGTAAACGGGTTGCTTGATCAATTGAAAATGCGCCTTCGGCACAGGTTTGCTGATAAGGCTCAGTCAGAGCTTCAGCCCCCAAAGCTGGCCAATCTGCTATTGAGATGTTTAGCTCATCAATCAGGAAGTTGCCGATCTCGCAGACGTTGGCGAAATGAGTATGCGTCGCACCAACAATGTCTGCTTGATAAACAGTGCCTGGAATGAGTTCATAGGCATTATCGTTGTTCTCTATAGGAACTGACTCATCTTCTGTGCCGCCCAGCAACATGACGGGTACTACAACGTCTGGAAGCAAAGCAGTGAAGTAATCCATTACACCTGAAATGGGGGCTATAGCCGTCACACGAGTGTCAGCGGTGCCGACCGCCCAGCCGACCGCCATACCCATAGAGGTTGCGCCGCCAAAAGAGTGGCCGGTTACACCGATTCCCTGGTCGTCGATGCGTTGATAAAAGGCATCGCTAGGGTAACTGCTGCGTGCAAGCAGTGAATCAATAACGAATGACACATCGGGCACCCGGTTTGAGGCGGCAACCTCCCAAGTGTCGGTCGGAGACGGTTGCGCATTTCCGGTATGTTCAGGCGAGGCAACGATAAAGCCGTGACTGGCCAGAGTCTCCATTAGGTGTGTTGACTGCGTATTGGTGCCATTATAACCGTGCGAAAACACAATCAGTTTTCGTTCTGTTACGTCAGATATTGGCGCTTTTTCAATGCTTACCGTTGACTCGATACCCAGTGGTCCTACTAGAGGGTAGGTAGTTCTGAATCCAGCAGTTGCATCTTCCGGGTCAACCGGGTACCAGACATCGAGCAATAATGGCCGATCCCCTCTTGATGCATCAACAATAGTGAAGGATTTGTGGCCTACCGCCCAAGTGCCCAACGTATCTGGGTTGTCATCGCCAATATGAGGAGGTAGCTCAGGAGGCTGAACACAAGAGGAAAGAAATGGCGTTAAGGAAAGTGAAATTGCTGTAATAAAAAGTGTTTTTGAGAAAGAACCCATGGTGGATCTCCTTTTATTGCATTTATTGGAATTGTGGCAATTTTGCCGCCATAGATACATAAATATGATTAAAAACAAAACGATACGGCTATAGTTATGTGGCGGACTTAAGCGCAATTATTATTAATCAATGCTTATCCCAATATGACTAAATTTCCCCCCAATAGTCAAATGTTTTTGAATGATAGTACAAAAACATTTTAGGTAACAAACGTGGAGGTTGATAGGGTGAGCTATCCTTCTTAGAGGCATGGTCAGAAATGCGCTGCTGTACGCTGACAAAAGCGTTTTATGGTGTAAAAAAATGGAGGCACTATGGATTGGGCTCTCTACAGCAAATTCTATATTGCTCTGGTTTCCATGGTGGATCCGTTAGCGGCTGTGCCGGTTTTTTTGCAATTGTGTGGCAGTTGGCAACGAGCTCAACAAAAGGCCATGATCAATCAGATTGCCTGGGTGACCGTGTTAATTCTCCTGATCGGTTTTTTTGCTGGCGAACATATCTTGGTCCTGTTCGGTATCAGTGAAGCCTCTTTTCGTGTGGCCGGTGGCATCATCATCCTAATGTTGGCCTTTTCCATGTTAACTGGCGCTTCCATCACTCCGCTTAGTGATGATGATACGGCTCGTAGTGCCCTCGCGGTTGTGCCATTGAGTCTTCCTCTTTTGGCGGGACCGGGCGCAATTTCAACAGTGATTATCTACGCCCATAAAGGTACTGGCTTGTTGCACTATGGTCTGTCGGCGCTGTGCATTATTACTTTGGGATTGACCGTCTGGCTGGTACTTCGCAGTGCGCCATTGATTGCACAAGGTCTTGGGGTGCGTGGACAGTTGATTACCAGTAAGGTCATGGGATTGATTGTGACTGCGATTGCAGTCGAATTTATTGCCAATGGTTTGAAAGGCTTATTTCCGATCCTGCAATAAAGGCCCTGGTTGGCAATAGCTGCTGTCCAGTTAAAGCCTATACACGGCCAGTGGCATTTCTGCTTGGATCAACTATCTTTGATAAGCGACACAGCGGCATTAGGTTATTTCAAATAGCACCTGTGATCAATCTTTAAACGAAGATGGATTGGGATAAATTTTAAGGGAATGAAAATATGAATGACATTTATCAGGCACCAAGTGCGGAACTGACAGAGGTTCGTGAGCAGGGTGAGTACGGTTCTCTGGAACGTGCGGTTGAAGGGGACTATGAGTTTGATATTGGGGATGTGATAAAGGAAGGCTGGAGTAAGGTGCCGGGTAACAAGTGGTCGGTACAAGTGGCCGTTTTTTTTTACTTTGTCTTTTATATGGTCGTGTTGTTTGCTTTACAGTTTGGCGTGTATGGTTTGTTCGGTTTGGATCCGATTCAATCGAACCCCTCAGAGATGGGGCAATTTACAGGCAAATTCGCAATCGCCAGCGTGATAGATAATGTGCTCTTAACGGCGATTACTGCGCCAGTTACGGCCGGGCTCTGTATGCTATGTGTTCGACTTGCGATGGATGAACCCGCACCAGCCGGTTTTATTTTCGGTTTTTTTAATAAACTACTGCCTTTGTTTTTAACCTGTCTGTTGATGTATGTACTATTAATTGTTGGCTTTCTTCTGCTGGTATTGCCAGGCATTTATCTCTCCATTGCCTATATGATGGCAATTCCGCTAGTGGTCGAAAAAAACCTGTCGCCTTGGCAGGCGCTGGAAATGTCACGAAAAGCAGTCAGTAAGCGATGGTTTGCTATGTTTGGTTTTTATTTTCTGATGATGCTCCTGGCCATTGTTGCCACGATACCTTTGGGTATAGGCTGGATCTGGTTTTTGCCTATGAGTATGATTTCCTACGGTATTATTTATCGCAATATGTTCGGTGTTGAGGCGGAGACGCTTAACCGATAGAGCTAATGTATTCTGAACGGTTGGAACGGTTGGATACTCAATATCTAGTTGAAACTGCAGAGGGTATTGAGCTGCAGGCTCAGCTCGCTGGACCCGTGCCACGTGCGTTGGCCTACCTGATTGATGTGTCTATACGTACGTTGGTGGTTATGTTGCTGTCATTACCCTTGATGTTTGCCGGTAAATTCGGGACTGGATTGATGCTGATTCTAACCTTTTTGCTGGAATGGTTTTACCCGGTTGTTTTTGAAGTGTTTCGTCATGGGCAAACCCCGGGTAAAAAGTGCTTGCAAATCGCTGTTGTCAATGACGATCTAACGCCTATTTCCTGGGGCACATCGATTATTCGCAATCTGGTGCGCTTTGCCGATTTTCTGCCGTTTGCTTATCTCGCTGGTTTGATCAGTATGGTGTTGAATGGCAACTTCCAGCGTCTTGGCGATCTTGCTGCTGGGACACTGGTGATTCATCGCTCGCAATCTGATGAGCCGTTTTCTTTGCCGCAGGCAAGCCCGCAGACACCCCCATTACCCTTGGACCTGGAAGAACAGATGGCTATTGTTGGATTTGCAGAGCGTCATCAACAATTAAGTGATGAGCGGCAACAGGAGCTGGCAGAAATATTACAAGCGATTACACAGCGCCGAGGTCAAGAAGCGGTGACTTATCTGCGGGGTATTGGTGCCTGGTTGTTGGGAGCAAGATGAAGCAGCAGGATTTTGAACAAAGCTATCAGGAACAGTGGCAGCGATTGGAGCGGCTGCTCAATGGCGATACCCAAACGTCATCAGAGGCAAATGCAGAATTCCCAGAATTGTACCGCCATGTTTGCCATCATCTGGCTTTGGCCAAACACCGCCGTTATAGCCCTCATTTAATAGATCGCTTACACCGATTGGTGATGGACGGGCATCACCAGTTGTACCGTCACAGTGCGCGTTTTCGCTATCAGTTGGTGCGATTTATCCTGTTGGAGTTTCCCCTGGCAATAAGACGCAACAGTCCATACGTTTTTGCCGCAGCACTGTTGTTTGTCTTACCCATAGTGCTAATGGGTGTGGGATGTTACTTGAACGAAGAACTGGTTTACAGCGTCAGTTCACCGCAGCAGGTGCGGATGATGGAAAGTATGTACGATCCGGGCAATGAGCATTTGGGACGTGAAAGCGACTCTGCATCGGATCTGGCGATGTTTGGTTTTTATATTAAAAACAATATTGGTATCGCTTTTCGTACCTTTGCCAGTGGTATTTTGTTTGGGCTTGGCACTATTTTCTTTCTGCTCTTCAACGGTGTCATGATTGGTTCCATTGGCGGACATCTAACACAAGTGGGTTATGTCGATACGTTTTATCCTTTTGTGATCGGACACGGGGCCTTCGAGCTAACGGCCATTGTTTTCAGTGGGGCTGCAGGGCTGAAGCTGGGTTTTGCCATGGTTGATCCTGGTCCCTATTCACGTCTCACTGCCTTACGCATAGCCGGACGTGAAAGTATTGCTATTGTCTATGGCGCGGGACTGATGTTGTTAATTGCTGCCTTTCTGGAGGCATTCTGGTCCTCCAGTCAGGAGCTGTCCCGGACCGTTAAATACAGTGTTGGTGCGTTGCTGTGGTTGTTGGTATTGGTTTACTGTGGCTGGGGAGGGCGCTCGCGTCGTGGATCTCAGTCGCATTAGTGTCGAGGCTAAACTACGCGGTCCCTGGGAGGCGATTGACCTGGGCTTTGTCATGGCACGTCGCTGGTGGCGACCGCTGTTTCTGGCATGGCTGTTACCCCCTCTGACACTCTTTCTGTTGTTGTCCACTGTGTTCTATCAGTATCCGCTGGTGGCCTACTTGCTGGTGTGGTGGTTGAAACCGTTGTGGGATCGACTGCCGCTTTATATCGGAAGTCGCGCATTGTTCAGCGAGTCGGTGACGACGAAGGAGGTGATAAGGGCGATACCGGGTTTGTTTAAAAAAGATCTGTTGGCTTGGTTGAGTTGGCGACGCTTCTGCTTAACTCGCTCTTTTGATATGCCGGTCACGGTGTTGGAAAATCTCAGTGGTGACCAGCGTTCGCGACGTATGAGCATCTTGCATCGAAAATCCGCCAATGCTGCCACTTGGTTAACGCTGGCCTGTCTTCATCTGGAAGCGGTGCTGACCTTTGGTAGCATGGCTTTTGTGTATGCCTTGATTCCGGAACAGGTGGAGATTGATTACTTCGGTATTTTTCTCGATGCGGAAAACAGTGACATTACGATTCAGTTAGTCAGCAACACATTCTCCTTTATGGCGATAAGCCTGGTGGCACCGTTTTACACCATGGCAGGATTTGCCCTCTATATCAATCGGCGGATTGAGTTGGAGGGCTGGGATATTGAAATTCGCTTTCGCCATCTGGCGCAGCGCACGCGGGGCCAACGACAGATGGGTATTAAGAATTTGCTGATCCCCGTCGTTTTTATCTCAATGTGTTTTCTTACAACCGCAGATTCTGTGGCAGATGAAAACAATGACGAAGTGCTCTCACAAAAACAATCCAAAGAATTTATTCAAGAGGTATTGAGTGGCGAAGATTTTCATAAAATAGTGGTGAAGAAAGGCTGGCGACTCAAGTCGCGAGATAAAGAAACGGATGAAACCTTACCCGAATGGGTTATCCAGGTGGTTGAGTTTATCGAACGATTCAGTGATGAATGGCATTCATTCAATAAGCTGGTTCGAGGCGGTGCCAAGGGATTGGAATTTATTTTATGGATAACTGTGATTTCACTTTTTATCTATACTCTCTACTACTATCGAGAGGGTTTGCGCAAACTACTGGCCAGTACGCAAAGCGATACGCAGAAAGTCAAACAGGCGCCTGCCGAATTGTTTGGATTGGATGTGCGCAGGGAGAGCCTTCCCCAGCAGATCCCCGAGCAAGTCATGTCTTTGTGGCATCAGGGCGAACCACGCAAAGCACTCAACCTACTGTATCGAGCGACCTTATCCCGCTTGATCAACGAGCATAAATACCATTTCCATGACGGTAATACAGAACAGGAATGTGCTGACATTATAGCCGCCTCTGCCGCCGCTGAGCTGACGAGCTTTGTGAATGAGATAACCCGCTTATGGCAGGCGGTGGCCTATGGTCACCGTGCTATACCGCAACAGCAGTTAGAGTTGTTGTGTCAACGTTGGCCTGAGGTGTTTTTCCATGCCAAATAATTATGAGGGTAATCCTATGGGTAATCATATAGGTGCCATCGTGTTGCTGCTAGTGCTGGCATTGTCAGGTTACGGCGTGAGTCAGTTGTTCGAGCGATATGAGGAAAATTCAGATATTGGTTGGGATCGATCCGCATTACGAAATCCTTATCTTGCAGCAGAACAGTTTCTAGAGCATATAGGCGTGGACAGCCAAAGCAGTAATAGCCTTGACAGGTTGGACGAGTTGCCGCTAGAGGCCACACTGTTTATCAGTAATGCTTCACAGGTGTTAACGGAAAAGCGTGTTGATTATCTGCTTGACTGGATTGAACAGGGTGGGCATCTGATTGTCGCTGCCCAACATCTTCACGACGATCAATCTGATCCGTTGCTGCAGCGTTTTGAAGTGGAAAAATACAAAACTGATTGTGCATGCCCTGCTGAAAAGAGTGACGCTGAAAGGAGTAAGGCTGAAAATAGTAACGATGAAAAAAATGACGATGGAAAAAGCAACGTTGAAAAAAAAGAAACTGAAAAAGAGGCGGAAGCGTTTGCCGAAGAGCTACAGGATAAAAAGCTGAGCGACATACTTCGTGAAGAAAATGAAAAGATTCGACAAAGGTCAGAGCAGGAAAGAACACAGACTGAAAGAGGTGAAAAGTCTGAAGATGAAGTTGATCCTGATGTGCCGCCTGAGCAGTTAACCCATCTGAGCTTAAATGGTGTCAAACATCCGCTAACGATACATTTTCCAATCACTGCCGGTTTAAATCATCCTTATTTTTACCATGATAGTGAGGGTGTTGATGGTGATGGTGATGGTGATGGTGATGGTGATGGTGATGGGGGGGAGGGTAAAGAGTATGAAGGCTATACGCCACTTTACTGGGGAGGCAATGAAAGTGACGTGCAGTTTATACAGTTTGAGGTTGGGGGTGGTTTATTGACAGTGTTGGCCAGTGAGTCGATTTGGCGAAGTGAGCACATCCAACATTTTGATCACGCCTTTTTGCTGTGGGTTTTGTTTAATCGTGCGGATAAGGGCATTATCTTATACGGTAGTCAGATGCCGGGTTTGTGGACATTGCTATGGCGTTATGCACCGGAGCTTATGATATCCTGCGCACTTTGTTTATTGGCTTGGCTGGTTTATCGCGGGCGCAGATTTGCTCCCGTGCGAGAGAAAAATCATTTGCAGCGGCGCTCCATTGCCGAACATATTTTTGCCAGCGCTGAATTTCAGTGGCGACAGGGTCTTGCTGGCGAGTTGCTCGCGCCGCTGCGTGAAGAGATTACACGTTATGCCAGAGCGCATTACCCCAACTATGCCGGATTATCGGATCAAGGCAGGCATAAGCTAATCGCAGAACATACCGGTGTACCCGTCACACAGGTGGAGCGCGCCTTTTGCCAGCTTACGCCAGCGGATGAGCAGCAGTTTCATCGCTTGGTTACGTTATTACAGACTATCAGGAAGCAATTATGATTGAGGATGAGTTAGAGGCAGCGCAGGTGTCACTGGCGTCGATGCGAGAGCGAATCAACCGTTTAGTGATCGGCCAGCAGGAGGTGGTAGATCAGGTGTTAATTGCCTTGTTATCAAACGCTCATGTGTTAGTCGAAGGGGTGCCCGGTTTGGGCAAAACCCTGTTGGTGCGCGTATTAGCCAGTTGCTTTGGTGGCAGTTTTAAGCGTATTCAATTCACCCCTGATCTGATGCCAGCCGATATCACGGGACACGCGATGTATGATATGCGAGAGGGAAAATTTAATATCCGCAAAGGACCGGTGTTCACCCATATCCTGCTGGCGGATGAAATCAATCGCGCCCCGGCTAAAACACAGGCAGCATTGTTAGAGGTGATGCAGGAACGACAGACCACCATTGAAGGAAAACCCTTCGCCATGCCCGAGCCCTATATGGTGATGGCGACGCAAAACCCGATTGAACAGGAAGGGACATATCCGCTGCCGGAGGCGGAGCTAGACCGATTTCTGATGAAAGTGTTTATCGGTTACCCCTCAATGGACGATGAAATAGCGCTGACCCGTGCCGTCAGCCAACATCGAAGCGATGACCTATTAGCGAATGAGGAGAAACATGCGCTGATCAGCGAAGCGCAGATTACAGCGCTGCAAAAGCAGGCTGCAGCGGTGGAAGTGGATGAGCAAGTGGTCAATTATGCTGTCAGGCTGGTGCGTCATACCCGCGAAAACACGGCGATTATCAACGGGGCTGGGCCACGCGCCAGTATCGGTTTGGTACGGGCAGCGCGGGCCAATGCTCTGTTGCGAGGTGACAATTTTGTCCTGCCTGATGATGTGAAAGCGATGGCGCTACCGGTGCTGCGCCATCGTATTATTCTTTCTGCCGATATGGAGATCGATGGCCAAACGCCAGACAGTGTGCTGAATATGATGTTGGATACGGTGGACGCGCCTCGTTTATGAGACCCAGCAAAATGGCCTTGCAGTGGCTTGCGCTGTGGGCTTCTTTCGGCTTATTGCTGCCCCTGTTGCGTTGGCAGCTTGAGAGTCAATATCCAGATTTTATTACAAGTATTTGGTGGTTTTCTGGCGGATTGTTGTTATTGCTTTTATTGATTGATGGACTGTCCAGAAGAATCATTGCGCAAATTTTTATTGAACGTGTTTTACCGGGTAGTTTTGCCCTGGGTGAAAAAAACACGGTGGTGCTGAAAATAAACCAGAGTTCTCGACGTGCTATGCGCTTTGAGCTGGAAGACGATTATCCGCAGGCTATGCGAACCGAGGGTTTGCCGCATGCGCTGTTGTTAAAAGCGGGGGAGAGCACAGAGATACGTTATCTGGTTTATCCGCTTGAGCGTGGCAATGCCAGGTTTGGCAATGTGGTGATTCGCGTGAGGTCTGCGTTTGGATTATGGCAGTTTATTGCCCGCAAAGCAGAGCAGCAGACAGTCAAAATCTATCCGAATTTTGCCGTAATATCCCATCTGGAGCTGTTAGTGCATGATCAACAGCTCAGTCAGCTGGGCGTGCGTGTACAACCACGTCGTGGAGAGGGGACTGATTTTCATCAGCTACGTGAGTTTCGCCAGGGAGAAGCACTCAAACAGGTTGATTGGAAAGCCAGTGCCCGACAGCAAAAGTTGATATCACGCGAGTACCAGGATGAACGCGATCAGGATGTTATTTTTTTGCTCGACAGCGGTCGACGCATGCGTAGCAAAGACAGTGAGCTCAGTCATTTCGATCACAGTCTCAATGCACTCTTGCTGACCGCCTATGTGGCATTGCGACAGGGGGATGCTGCAGGCTTGTTAAGCTTTGCTGGCGAAGAGCGGTGGTTGGCGCCGGTGAAAGGGCGCGCGCGTATCAATCTACTGATGAACCAGGTTTATGATCTGCAGAGCAGTGCGCAGACCAGCGATTTTATTGAGGTGGCAAAGCATTTGTTAAATCGTCATCGCAAACGATCGTTGGTGATAATATTAACCAATGCGCGTAGCGAAGATGGCTATGACTTGTTGGCTGCAGTGCGCCTGCTGCAAAAAAGGCATCTGGTCATGGTGGCCAGTCTGCGGGAAGAAGTGTTGGACCACACGGTTGATACGACGGTCATCAATTTTGAATCGGCTTTGAGCTATAGTGGAACGGTGCAGTATCTGCTGCAGCGCCGCCAACTGATCGATCGTTTGCGGGCTCAGGGCGTGATTATGGTGGATGCCTTGCCACAAGAGTTGCATATTCAATTGGTTAATGAGTACCTGGCGCTAAAACGTAGTGGGCGTTTGTAGGGGTAGGCAAAAAAAGATTGTTAGCTATTAATGTTGTTGCGCTTTGCGAAGTTTTGATCGAAGTTGTGCCAACTCCGTTGCCATTTCCTGTTGTTGGAGCGCATCCGGGCGTAACAGTCGCTTCAGCGCGGTGGCGATATTGGGCTCATTATCAACAATCAACAATCAGAAGCGCGCAGATCTTTTCACGCCTCCACTGTCCAGTGGCGCCGAAGACCCGTTTGCAGGAGAGGGATTAGGGCGAGTACTTAGGGCCGCGGAAAAAATAAATTATCCAATTACGCTTGCTCCCTGCTCCCTCACCTTCGTTGTTCAAATGTATACATATTCCAATATACCCAAAACGTTGCACGGGGCAGGCTCTACTCCCATTTGAACGCCTCAGTGAGAAAGCATGATTCTGCGCCTAATTGGAAAATTTATTATTTCCAAGGCCCTTACCTTTTCGAAACAGAATGCTTAACCATAACCAGGAGCCACTGATCGCCAGAAATCCCATTAACACCGCGATTGCATCCATAAACCAAACACCCCAGCCACCCACAATGCGTCCGCTGTGAATGTCCAGCAACAGCCTTTCCCAATTCAACAATAAACTGGCTTCGTGCAGCCAGAATCGTTCCACCAATTTATTGGGTGCTGGCTGGGATTTTGACCATGCTACAAACGCTTGTTGATCCTCACTTACAGGCTTTAAATGCATGCTATCGACGTCAAGCTGCCAACTTGATGGCATGTTGTGACTTGCTGAGCCAATTATCACCTGTCCGTTAAAAATACCGATTCGCTCATAAGCCGCTGGTAGTTGTCCAGCACTTAGACGTTCGAGCAGTTCACCCCCCGGTGTCAGCAGCAGCAAACCATCACCACAAAGCGCCACTATCAACTGCTGTTCTGCTAACACCGCACCCGCATAGGGTGCTACGCAGGGCAAACTTTTACTGCCTTCAATATAGAGATGATCGCCACCAAAATGCAGCAGCCAGCGTCCACCCAACTGCTGCGCTGAGTGGTTCGGCGCTATTTGTAGATCGTACCAGCGTAAAAGCCAGGGCATCTTTGCACCCGATTTCGCCAGGGATAATCTTTCAGTGTGATTCAATAACAGTCCTGTTATCACAAACAGCAACACGAACAGCATGATGAGCAGCCCTAGGCGACGATGCCAGTGAAGCAATGCTCGGCGAATGTAATTGATCATAAATGCATACTCAGCAGATTAATGCTGTTTTACCATTACACGGTGATGAAACAACAGAGCCAGTGCGGCAACCCGCTTTACTGCCCGCACGGACAATGTTGCTCCGGTAATATTGTCAATGGATTGATCCAGTCTCGAATCGCGATTTAAGCGGACACCAAAAAATTGCTGCGTGAAAAAATCATGCCGCACTTCGCCCCCCCGACTCTCACGAAACTCGAGGATTTCGACACGCTCAATGCCACTGGCGTCAACAACAACACCGATTGTAATGGGCAGTTCTTTACCAATCTCATCGAGAATCCAGGCCGTACGCTTATTTGACGTTGAATCTTCATCATCATTGCGCCAGTAGCGAACGCGCAAGGCAGTCGGTTGATGCCCCAATACGTCAGCAGTCCGTTCTCTTAAGTCTCCAGTGATCCACAAAGCATTTTGTTGTGATGTGCCAGTTGGAAAAGCCTGTGCAAGAAATTGGTCAGCGGTCTTATACACGCCTTTCGCAAATACGAACATGCCACCGCAGAACAGCAACAAACAACATAAAGTTGTAATCTGCAAAAACCGCATTATTTACCTCCAACAAAAACTGATTCAGAACACTGCTTGAGTCAACACCCTTGTTATCACGCACTTCCTGTCGTGTTTGCTTGGTCTTAGGGCCGCGGGGAAAATACATTTTCCGAGGCCCTTATCGGTTAAAAACTCCAACCAATACCCAAATTGACTGCATCCTGCTGTTTGTTTTTCGTGTAATGATTCTGATCGCTGTAATCGGCCTTGATGACCACGTTCTCAGCTAACCAATAATTAACACCAATATCGTTTTGTTTCATCTCGGTGTCGCCGCCCCCGGCTTGGTTATCCCAGCGTGAGTGCCGGGCAAAAACGCCCAACTGCGGCATCACTTTATAGGAGGCCTCCAAATACAGCCCTTCTTGTTCATCCGCATTATTAGCTTCGAAAGTATCACCATCAATTTCCCAATGCGCCCATAACGCCGTTAAAGTGAGTTCTTCGATCTGATAGCGCGCATGCAGTTCTTTTAATAGCGCTTTGGCAGCTTCCTTCTCACCCATATTGGTGCCAGATGGACTGCGAGCACCCTGAGTGACATCGTTTTGATACTGGACAGCGAGCGCCAGCTCCAATCCACTGATCGCTGTGTACTTGATACGAGCGGTGACTGCCGGATCTTCCGCGACTGCTTTGGCGGACTTTTGACGACCATCACGTATTTTGTATTTCTCGTCTTCAATATCGATGTTCAGACCGCTGTGCACTGCGGCATCATAACTCAGCCCAGGCGCCACCTCGCCGTAAAGTGCGATCCCGGTTTCCCACCAAGTTGCCGGGATTATGTTCTTTTCCACGAGATTACGTTCAACACCGTAAAAGGTGTCAGGCTCGTGAGTTTCGTTAATGATACCCGTCGGCACTAGAAACTGTCCCAACCGCAGGTTTTGCTCGCCGCTAAAATTCCAATCGATATATGCCTGCTCCAATTCAATTTCGCCAGCGCCTTTATCTTTGCTAAAAAACCCATGCTCAACCTCAAGCTCGGAAAAGAACTTCACCCTGTCGTTATATCGATGACCGATAAACAAAACAAAACGATGAGCATCAATTTGATCAGGCTTGCCAGCGCCTTTGTCGTCAGAGCTATTGAGTGTTAAATGATGCTCACCATACCCGCCAATATGTGTCCTTGAAGTCTGTCCCATACTGCTTTGCTCAACCGCATTTGCAGTTGCTTCAATTTTGCCATCAGCCTGTTCGAGTTGTGTTCGCAGACTGTCAATTTCGGCCTGCTGTTGTTGAATCGTGTCTTGGATAGTACGCAACGTATCTTGCTGGTTGGGTGCCGCATTGGCCTGAGCTGCAATAAGCCCTGCAATCATTGCGGTCGATATTGATCGTTTCATCTCTCTCCCCTTGTTCGTATTAAATAGATTTACTCAATCATCAAGCTGCTGACATAGCGTTTGTATGTTTGATAGAGGCTATACTACATGATTTATATGCAAATGCGAAACATTATCATTCGTATTTATAAAAATAGCCCCTTCTTTGATTTATTTCAGCACAAATTAGTACTCACAAAAGGGGAACCTTACGATTTAACCTATGTGTTAAATGTGATAAAGCAGAACTAAGAGATAAAAAATAGCGCTTCAAATATTTCTTGGAATTCTGGTTTGGCATTTGAAACATCCGAGCAACATTAACAGAGATTAGATCAACTGATTCCAACGGTGATGGGGTGGTTGATGAGATTTCCACAAAGGTCTATAACCACGATGGCCAGGTGCAAAGTGCTACTGATGATTACAATGCTGATGGCATGCCTGATGTTATTCTTACCGCCAGTTAAGGAATTATTCAATAAAGATTGAATAATTCCTTAACTGCGCCCGGTCGAGTGCAGAGCCATTTGGGTTAGAATAGAGGATATTTTCATGGTATCAATTGCCAGTCTTATCTTCAATTGAATTGAGTTTTGAAAACAATCGAGTTAGCGTCGACAGGCCTGCTTCGTCAGTAAGCTCCCAAAGACGGATAGCAACCATAGCATCCGTTTCCGCAACATGACTGATAAGCATTTCCATTGTTTCTAGTTGATTCTCCATTACTGCATGATAGAGGGTTCTACGCTGATCTTCAGGCAATGATTGTAGAATAGCAATATCCAGATCTTGTTGTTCATGAGTCATTACCTTCTCTTTCAGGTTTTTTTCCTGGTTGTCGTAGAGATAATTGACTTTTAAGAGCTGCTTGATTTTTTCTAGCAATTCAGATTCCCTATAAGGCTTACCAATAAATTCATCAACACCGGCATCAAAAATTTCCTGTCGCTCTTCCTCAAATACAGTCGCGCTAATACAGATAATCGACGTATCCTTTCCTGCCGATGTTTGTTTTATACGTCGAGATGCTTCAAGTCCATCCATGCCCGGCATTACCCAATCCATTAAGATCAAATCTGGCTGCCAAGCTTCAAATAATGACACTGCTGCGTTTCCATCATCAGCTTCCCTTAACGTGAAACCTATGGGTTCGAGCATTTTTAGAAGCAATTGCCTGTTACTCTCTATATCATCTACAATCAGCACCTTTGGTGTACCTGCGCCTGGTGCAAGTGATATGACCTTCGGTCCTTCTTGATCAAGGGCTATTGACGCTGCATCACCGAGCTTCACTGGCAAGTTCAAACTAAACACACTTCCTTCGCCTACCCTGCTTTCAAGCGTGATGTACCCCTCCATGACCTTGGCATACTGAGAACTTATCGCCAGCCCCAGTCCAGTGCCTCCTCCTTTGGCCGCGCCCTTCTCGGTCTGTTCGAAAGCATTAAATAATTTCTTTTGCGCCTGCTGCTCAATACCCGGCCCACTATCTTGCACCTCTATACATAACATGTGTCCGGAATGATCATCTTCATTTTGCATGCTGGCACGTAGTTCAATCGCACCGTTTTCCGTAAATTTTACTGCGTTACCCAGCAGGTTAATTAATATTTGGCGCAATTTACCTTCATCCGCCACTATATGGCTGGGCATATGCTCAGCGTGTGTGTAGATCAAACTCAGTCCCTTTTTATCCGTGCGTACAGTGAACATTTGGATAAGCTCTTCCAGCATCCGCAGTATATTAAAGTTGTCCTGGCTAATTTTTATTTGTCCAGCTTCAATTTTTGACACCTCCAGTACATCGTTGATTAGCGCCAACAAATGTTCACCACTTCGGTTTATGGTATTCAAACTGAGTTTATGTTGTGCCGGAAAAGAACTGTCGTTCTGCATAATCTGTGAAAAACCCAATATGGCATTCAGTGGAGTACGCAATTCGTGGCTCATATTGGCCAGGAAACCGGATTTGGTTCTATTGGCTGTTTCAGCTGCATCTTTCGCTTGTTTTAGCTCGGCATTGGCAATCAGTCGCTCTGTAATGTCTTCTCCCGAACTCAATGTTCCAATGATATTGTCCTCGCTGTCTTTTATTATTGTATTATGCCAGGCGATGGTGAGTTCCTCCCCGCTTCTGGTCACAACAGTATTTTCAACATATTTTGTCAGTCTAATATCCCCTAACATGATTTTCCCATAGGTTTTCTTTACATCTTCTCGAACGTGCTCCGGTATAAATAGTTCAAACCAGTTTTCCCCAATAATGTCTCCTGCTTTCGCACCTAATACTTCACAGCCCTTTTTGTTGATTAGCTTTATGCATTGTTTGTCGTCAATAGCAACGATGATAGTGCCGGCAATATCCAGATACTGTTGTGCCTGGTTTCTTGCGCTCATCACTTCATTAATGGCTCTTTTTCTGGCGATGTTTATTTTTAAAATAGCGATGATCATAACAGCGAAAACCAATAGCGCTGCCAGAGAAGCCAGTAACCAAAAGCGCTGTTGACTGATTACAGCGCTTTGTTCGCCGATGTAACCCAGTTGCTGGTCCAATATACGGTTATTTTCTTCTATTAAACTGGTTAGCGATTCAACCGCGTGCTCTTTTTCCTGAAGTATTGACAGTCTGGAGTTGAGTTGTATCTGACTCTGAGATAAAGCATCCTGCTTTCTCTTTAGTTTCACCACCGCGTCAGACAGTTGCTGCTCTTTTTGTTCGACCAGTTCAACCGTCGACTTCAACTGACTCTCTTGAACCTGAATCTGAGAGGACTGATTTTCAATAATTTTGACTTGCTCGTTCAACTTATTTTTTTGATTATCTAATTTTTCAAGCTGATCCTGTGTCAATTTCTGCTGTTCAATCAACTGGCGCTGCTTTGTTTTTGAGCTCTCTTCTAATTGTTTTAGTTTGTTCTCACTCGTGATCAATTCCGATTTTATTGTTTGTAATCGTTGATCAGTTTCACGAAACAACTCCGCGACATCCAATTCACTACCACCTAATAATAAAATATCCCGGTCCAATATTAGGTGTTCGAATATGACATTGGTCCGATTAACTTCAAATTGCATATTACCATCCGGTTGCAAACGAAGATTAATCATCAGATCATGTTTGCCATCACTTTCTTCAGTCACCAGCAGTGTACCAGTACGACGAATGCGGTTTGCTATCAACGAAGTGTTTTGCATAAAATCTGCACCAACATACAATAACTGAGTATCTTTTGTGTCAATTTCCTTGATTGAACGAATCCTGCTAACCTGGAAACTACGCCCTCTGACATTGATCAACGGAGCGGCCCTTTTCATCTCCTTTATCAGTTTCTCATCTTTGCTCAATAAAGCTATTTTAAAGACCTTGATTTTATCGTCCGACGGCCATTGAATATATCTAAAAAAATTGTAAGTCAGCGCACTTTTAATTTGCTCGGGAGTTGCCTGCTCTGCAATGATCGAATTACTTGAAAGCAGGCATATAACTAAAACTAATAGAGAGGCAGGAGCCTGTGATTTTCTTGATAATGGACTCAAAAATATATTTCCGGTCACAAGCAACATATGCACAACTAGTAAAAAGAGGGTGCTCTCTTTTATAGTGTTGCTAATTTTGCCTGCCGTTTCTGCTCGAAAAAACATTTTTTTAATCATATCCATATAAGACTGTCTTCTTGAGGAGCATTATCCTAGAAAATTCGTTGAACCGTACACTTCGACGAGAGGGGTTTAGTACCTTAGGCTCTCGAAATAGGTTCAATTTATTTTTCTAGGTTTCCATTATAGCTTATCGTAAGGTGTGACGTATAACGTATTGATTCCTTTAAAGCTTTATGTAAATCTTACACGAAAATGCATTAAGCGTCGTGTTAAATTCTATTGGTGTATGCGAGATCAAAAATCTCCATTTCAGGTTATTCGACCTATCCGATTCTAGTGTTCTGAAGATGTTCGCCTATCTTTAGTCCAACATTCCCAACAATCTCTTTAGATAATCCATCTCCTGCTCCTCAACCAATTCCCAGCATCGAATTGTTAGCATTGCATGGTGCTCTGCGAGCTGATTAATCAACGCCAAAAGAGAATGTAAATTCCCGTACTTGAGCGCTTGGTGCATTTCACTGAGTTTGTCTAGGATAAAACAGAGACCCGTTTTTTGCTAGAGGTCATGGAATAGAGGTGGCTGGCAATGCCGACAGGGATAGTGACGAGGTAAATACTGGATTGCGCTGCTGTTTATTTTTACAAGATAACATGTCAGTGCCTGATCACAAATTGGAGATCACATGAATGAAAAAGCTATTACAAATCGGTGCTGCTTTAGCCGCATGTTTGGTGAGTATTGTAATGCCGGTTTCGGCTGTTTTTCCTGCTGAAGTTGAGGGGGATGCACCCAGAGTCTAGTGGGGCGGGATACCAGGATTTCTAGCGTTACTGATCGTGACATTCCAGAATCAGGGCTGTTTGACGCATGTAGATTTTAGGAATAAGGTCTCTACGCAACGTTAGGGTTTATACTTGGTAGAGAATAAATTTCAGCTCAGGGCTTCTGGTCGTAGTCAATATGATCTCAATTTTGTGAAGGCCAAAAACGAAAAGGAATTGAAGAGGATAAAATGAAAGAGCAGATAAGAGGAGCATCAATTACTATTCTGCTGATCGTAATGACGGTGCTTCTTGCGTTGTCGCTGGGCGCATACGGCCAAGATGTCGAGGATATCAAGTTTCGTCACATAACCATTGAGGATGGTCTGTCACATCACGAAGTCTCTTATGTTTTGCAAGATGCCCAAGGATTTATGTGGTTTGGCACCAAATATGGCCTTAGGGCCGCGGAAAAAATAAATTTTCCAATTACGCTTGCTCCCTGCTTCCTCACCTTCGTTGTTCAAATGCTTACATATTCCAATATGCTCCCATTTGAACGCCTCGGTGAGAAAGCATGA
>PIVM01000425.1 GCA_003353945.1 Gammaproteobacteria bacterium | reverse complement strand
CTTGGAAGATGAGATTAAATCGTTGAGTGATGATAATGATTATGAAAATACGGAGTATAAGCTACAGATTATTAGGTCTTTGGAATTTGTAGAAAAGTTGTTTGAAAGTAAAAGTTATCACACTCTATACAAGAAATATAGAGAGAAAATGAATTCCAATATGTCTTTAGATATGCAGAAGATTTTCTTGTCTATTGATGATAATGATTATACGAAAGCTGGCATGAAGATTGGTATATTATTGAAACAATATAATAGAGGAAATAGTTCGCATTCTGCAAATAATTTAAAAGCGGAAATTCTTCGTTCCATTCGTTGTCTTGTATCAGATGCTATGACATCCGCTGGGGGTATTAGCAATGATACACTTAGTGAGGTCAGCATCAATAATGCTATTGGAAAGTTTGGTCATGTCAATAGTGCAAAAAAATATATTCTAAAACATTTAGGAGAAAAAGATAGTGTAGAATTGAAAGAGTTGTATGATTCTATTAATGAGATAAAGACTATTTTTTCTAATAGGCTAGGTTCTTTTTTGGATTCTTTACAAGGATCAATAGCTGTAAATTCTTTTTTAGAAGCAGAAAACAAAAAGGATTCTGTGAATAGAGTACGTCTTTTGTTGAATGGGCATTGTAATGATGATGTTTTAGTACGAATAGATAATCTTGAAAATAGTTTTGATGAATCACTGGAAAAAATAGTTAAAAAATATTCTGAAATGCCTCTAGAGAAGTATATTCATAATCCCCCTATTGAAATATTTAAAATATTAAACGAGGTCAAAAGTATTAATGCAAGATATACAGATACTTGGAAGAAAATAGAGAATGATATACTTGACAAGTTTGACCAAAAGTTAGAAAAGTTTCAATCAGATTCATCTATTGGTGAGTATAGTTTAAAAAAAGAACAATTGATGCTGGATTCTGTGCTTGATAAACTTCCTAAAGATATGAGAAATAATCTGAGAGTAGGGTTTGATCATCTAAAAGATCAAATGGAAAAGGGTGAAAAATTGCACAAAGAAGAAGCGGAAGCTTTAATTAATAGTAATGAAGTGGAAAAAATTTTAGAAATATTTAAAGAAAGCATACATTCGAAGAAGCATTCTTTAAGTTCACGTATCAAAAAAAATCTGATTACTAAGGTGAAAAATTATCAATCCTATGTTTTGAACTGTTTAAGTCATCATGAATACACGTTTGAGAAGGAATTAAAAGAATTATATCTATATGGGAAAATTTTTTCAAATGATATTCCTGATATTAATAAAAAGTATGTAGATACTGTAAAGGCTGAGATTAAAGATTCTTTTTTGACTCATATCCACAAATTTCAAAGTATTATGAATAATACTAATGAGATATCAGAAGATATGATAATAGAGGCTGTTGGGGCTTTCGATGTATTAGCTGGGTTGGTAGAATTTAGAGAGAGGTTGGATCATAAAGAGCAATTTTCATTTACAAGTTTGCAGAATAGTGATTATGAAAATGAAGGCAGGGATGAACATAAAGATAATATTTGTGGCAAGAATAATGTTACAATATCTGGTAATAAAAAACCTAAAGAAAGTTTTTTAAGAAGAACGACTGATTTTTTTCACATTACTGCCAAAGAACCACATGATGAACATAACAAAAATAGTAATACTAATAATAAAAGAAATGAAATAGAGAGTAAAAAATCATCAGAGGAAACTATCATAAAAAGCATGTCCCAAAAGCCTAATATTAGAAATGGAGGGGATGATAGAAAAGTTGAAAATGATTTAATTAGAGTTATGTTTCCATCTTTTTTTGATATTGAAATGAAGAAGATATACCGTGGTATTTTTAGCAATTTTGATGAGTTGCAAAAATCATTGAATAGTAATATTGGAAGAATGGATGATATAACGTCCATTTCTAGATTAATGAGAAAAAAAAAGATATTAGAGCCACTTTTCTCTAGAATCTGTGAACACATTAGCAA
>PIVM01000424.1 GCA_003353945.1 Gammaproteobacteria bacterium | reverse complement strand
TTAATGTCGGAAGCAAACTAGCTCAGGTCAGATTTTTTAAGTTTCAAAATATTATAATTCAAAGAAAAATTTCAAGCAGTTAGTGCTAACCTTTGAATGTAAATAAAAAGTAAACGGTTTATTTTAGCTGGCCTCACAGTAAAGACGTACAAACAATGGAGGAGGACGAGCCAACCGACTGAAAAATCCACCTCAGATCAAATCGAATCAAAGCGCTTTGATCCGGTTTACAGATTGTTTTTTTGGTTTTATTATCATTTATTACTTCCGTGTCAGGTATTAGTATAATAATGGAGCAAAGCATGAAAATTCTACGCGTGAACATGAATACGCTTGAAATCACAACCGAAGCGCTTCCTGTTGGACAGGAAATTATGGGTGGTAGAGGGCTTACAGCAAAAATCCTCAATGATGAGGTATCGCCATCTGTTGATCCTTTATCAAAAGAAGCAAAAATGATCATCGCTACCGGTCCACTGGCCGGAACGAATGCCTCTTCTCTAGGTCGACTCTCCGTCGGTGCTAAAAGTCCTTTGACTCACGGGATCAAGGAAGCTAATGTAGGTGGCCCTGCCGGGCAAAAAATTGACCGCCTTGGCATACGGGCAATCATAATTGAAGACGAACCAAAAAATGGCGGCGTTTACACCCTGCTTCTCAGCAAGGATAAGATCGTCCTGGAGAGTGCCGAAGAGTACAAGGGCATGAAAACATATGATGTGGCAGCTCAACTCCATCAGAAAATCGATCGTAAAGCAACCATTGTCAGTATCGGTCTTGGTGGCGAAAGACGATGGAAATCTGCTGCAATTGCTTTTACTGATAAAGATGGACACTCTTCCCGGCATGCTGCCAGGGGAGGACTAGGTTCTGTGATGGGCGCCAAAGGCCTGAAAGCGATTGTGATCGATGATCGCGGAACATCACCCATTGAGCTGAAGGACAAGAAGCTCTTTCGTAAGGCCCAAAAACAGTATGCTGACCTGGCAAAAACCGATCATCAAATCCAGGCCATGAGCATGATGGGGACACCTGCCCAAATCGATACCAACCGCGCACTCGGATCCATGCCGGTCCATAACTATGGCAGTGAACCCCTGGAAGGCGTCAACGGGATCAACGGTGAAGCACTCATGAAGCTGAACATGGAAAGGGGCGGTAAAATGGATCCCTGCATGCCAGGTTGTGTTGTGGGCTGCTCGATTGTTTTCAACGACAAAGAAGGCCAGCATATCACTTCCAGCTACGAGTATGAGACCATTGCCTTGATGGGAACCAACCTCGGTATCGTTGATCCGGATGCGGTTGCGTATTTTGACCAAATTATTGATGCCATCGGCATCGACAGTATTGAATTGGGAAGTGCAATGGGTGTGGCCGCCAGTGCCGGTAAAATGAAGATGGGGGATATTGATGGTGCCTACAAGCTCCTGGACGAAATTGAACAAGGGACTGAACTCGGTAACGCTTTGGGAAATGGCGTTGTTGCAACCTGTAAATATTTGGGTGTTGATCGGGTCCCAGCCTTCAAGGGCCAATCGATGCCAGCCCATGATGGACGGGCGACCAAAGCCACCGGGGTTACCTATGCCACCAGCCCCATGGGAGCGGATCACACAGCTGGAATCTCATACGAAGATCCCCAGAACAAGAAAGGACAAATAGATCGCTCCCTCAAGATGCAGATTTTCTGTTCAATGGCCGACGTACTTGGCCTGTGTATTCTCTCTGCGCCATCTGATCCCATGCGTCTCTTCATCTACCTGAGAGGTTTGTTGAAGGGTCGTTATGGAATTGATATCAGCGCCAATGAACTGTTCGAGCTTGGTAAGGAAACCCTGCGACTGGAGCTGAAGTTCAACAAAGGGACTGATTTCGCTACTGCCAATCCGAATCCGGACTTTATGCGTACAGAGAAACTGGCACCAATGTCTGCCGTTTTCGACGTTGACCAGGTTGAAATCGATTCTCTTTGGGACCG
>PIVM01000423.1 GCA_003353945.1 Gammaproteobacteria bacterium | reverse complement strand
CATTTTAGTCTGTCACAATTATATCATCTTGCAGGCCATAAATCAAGCCGGCGACTGCCGCACCTTTGCCAATGGTTGACAAGTCTATTGGCCCTATGCCACATACAGGCCATATTAGATAATTAGGGCGGTCAAGACTTGAAGGACTGGCTATAACGACATCCCAAAGGTGCACTACCGTGGGCGCTAGTTTATAAACGTTTGGCCGGTCGCGACTCTGTGAATCGGAGCGGCGCTTTATCAGTGTAGGCAACCTGCGACCGCTCAAACTTCAATGGACAATTATGTAACCGTCGGCGACCGCCAATGGACAGCCAATGACGTCAGCTCCAGTTTAATGGAAATCAATAAAATGTTGCCTAATAAGCATTATATCGTTTGCTGGGATGATGCGTATGTGTGAAATAGGTTTTATAAACCCGACGAATTGAATTTGGCAACAAAAAGCAAAGATAAATGTATGGAATCAGCAGATTCGTGTTCGGCGACCGTCAATACTTCAATGGACATTTGGCGACCGCCAATGGACAAATTTCTTTTGGATTTGCAAATGGTTTGGCACAGCATGCCATTTGAATTATCGCCTGGTACTCTCAATCCAAATCCACAACGAGTATACGATGTTTGGATGGAACAAAGCTATTTTAAAGAATAGGATATAAACGTTCTTATTCTAGACATTGCCATCTCAAATGTTATTAATCTTGCTTAAACAGTGCATATGACAATGTCCTGTCGATCAAACGCTGATTGGCTAGAGTGGTAGACCAAGATGTTTTGTTTTGTTTTCAACAGCTCATGTACCTCGTTCAGGCAACATCAGCTAGGGCACTGCCGAAGGTGTCGACGCTGCTCAGGCAGGGGGTGGTCTACCAGCTTGTCTCCACCCAGGGATGGTGGTCGCCAGCTGTACACATCCGTCTGCCAGGCAGACTGGACGAATGGGGGTGACTTATGTGCATCACTTTGTTTCCGGTTTTGCGCGTCTGATTTTCTGAAATATCATACCCGAAAAGCTACCAAGCTCTGAAAATGTGAAATGCCATACCCATAAAACTACCATCAGACCAAAAATGATACCCCAAAAGCTACCAGATATCGTAAAATGGGGGTCAAAGCAGCAGCTCATCTGCGTCGACCAAATGTACAGCCCCCCTCCCCGGGGCAATCAATAGTAAAATATGTACAAAGCCCGTTCGAATATTTGAAAGCTAAACGCAATGTGCGCAATGGCTACAGCTGAGCAACTGCACACATCCGTGCTGCGCAAAAATACAGAAAAATACGTAATGTGCGCAATCGCTACAGCTGCGCACCTGAGCAACTGCGCACGTCCGTGCTGCGCAGAGAAATTCAGAAAATGCGTAATATGCGCAATCGCTATGGCTGCGCAACTGAGCAACTGCGCACGGCACGGTCCTTACTACGCAAAACAATCCAGAAAAATGCGTGCATCCCCGATTTGCCCTGCCCCATGTCACCCCTAACCGATAGATTTCTTAAATACTGTGGGGATGAAACCATTTTGCTCCTCCACCGGCTGCCTGGCAGACGGATGTGTACAGCTGGCGACCACCATCCCTGGGTGGAGACAAGCTGGTAGACCACCCCCTGCCTGAGCAGACAAAGCAGTGAGCGTCGACACCTTCGACAGTGCCCTAGCTGATGTTGCCTGAACGAGGTACATGAGCTGTTGAAAACAAAACGAAACATCTTGGTCTACCACTCTAGCCAATCAGCGTTTGATCGACAGGACATTGTCATATGCAATGTTTAAGCAAGATTAATAACATTTGAGATGGCAATGTCTAGAATAAGAACGTTTATACCCTATTCTTTAAAATAGCTTTGTTCCATCCAAACATCGCATACTCGTTGTGGTTTTGGATTGAGTGTACCACGATAATTCAAATAGCATGCTGTGCCAAACCATTCGCAAATCTAAAATAAGTTTGTCCATTGGCGGTCGCCAAAATGTCCATTG
>PIVM01000043.1 GCA_003353945.1 Gammaproteobacteria bacterium | reverse complement strand
GATTCTGTGATCCTCCGCCACAAGCGCAACACTCGATACGGGTGGCTGGTTAAACCTTTCCCGACAGGGACTTACACCCTGCAAGATGCATCAAGATTAAACTTGACGCTCTAACGCCTAATCCAGAGTCACAAACAAAATGAACAATCAAAATAGTTCACCAGCAATTCTTTGGGTTAATTTGATGGTAGAGACTAAGCAGCCAGGCCTGGCAAATCAATTTTCTCAACACTGTCGAGTGCGACAGCTGAGATCGAATGGAAGACTGACAAATCAAGTAAAAAGCAATGACACTGACATTATATGCTTTGAATATGATTATCCAGATTGCGACTCGCTAAATGTTTTAAAACAAACCCGCGAGCAGTTCCCAAACGTCCCTGTCGTCATGATCACCCTCATGCATTCTGAGGAACTCGCTATTTGGGCACTTCGTAACAGGCTGCTGGACTACTATTACAAACCAATAGACAACAGAACGGTCTCTGAAATAAGTCGGGGTTGGACTGAGCTATTTCAGAGAAGTAATGGCCAACTGTGCAATGATTCATTATGCTCATTACAAACCAGTTATCCGGATGAGGTACGATTCAAGAACCAAAATCAGACACATCACAAATTTGATACGGTGATCAACTTTATCGCACATAATTACAGTAGAAAAATTACTGAAAGTATGGTGTCAGATCTAGTAGACATGACACGTTTCAAATTCAGCCGACAATTCAAGCAGATTTTTGGGAGAACATTCCAAGATTACCTATTAGAATATCGAATTGAAATGGCGGGATTACTACTACAGAATCCAAACGCCAAAGTCTCAGACGTCAGCTATGCGGTTGGCTTTACGGATCCATCCTACTTTACACGCGTATTTAAACGGCTCACGGGATACTCACCGTCAAACTGCAAAGCAGATCACACAGCAAGCAATAACCATCGCAATTCACCACAAGCGCAACCGAGCACTATCGACACCGTGCAACTGAAAAATATTACTCGCAATATCGATAACTAAAGGGCTAGTTTTTATTGTTGAATATCCCGCCCATTGTTCAGCTTACCCGATTTGAATAATAGGTTTGCAAACCCAAGTTGCCAGACCAGTGGTTGGGACATTTCATTTGTCAGCACCATCATTACGGTTGATATCGTGTTTGCGCATTTTTTCCCAAAGCGTCTTGCGACTGCAACCTAGAAATTCCGCCGTTTTCTGAATTTCCCAATTGTGCGTCGATAAGGCATTAACAATATAGCGACGCTCGCAGTCCGCTACGTAGTCGCCGAGAGAATGCTTGAGTACCGCCTGTTCGCTATTGATTTCCAACTGGGCTTCACCAAACAGAGATTCTGGCGACAAGATAGTGCCATTGGACAAAATGCTTGCTCGTTCTAGGCAGTGTTTTAATTCTCTGATATTGCCAGGCCATGGGTAGTCTATTAGTGCCTGCTCTGCGGCTGCTGATAGAACATAGCGTTGATTACCCTGATGACATTCACGGAAATCATCCAAAAATTGCTTTGCGAACCACAGAATGTCGTCTTTGCGTTCTCTTAGTGGCGGTATCTTTAGTTCGATAATATTAATTCGGTAAAAAAGATCTTCTCGGAATCCACCTTTCTTCACCAATTCCTTTAAATTGTGGTGGGTTGCACTGATCAGCTGGACATTGACTGCTATCGATTTTTCGCCGCCAACCCGGACGATGATCTTTTCCTGAATTGCCCGCAACACCTTGACCTGCATGGAAGGGGGCATATCTCCAATTTCATCCAGAAAAAGAGTCCCGTTTTCCGCCTGTTCAAAAACCCCTTTTTTTGTGGCTATGGCACCAGTAAAAGCGCCTTTTTCATGTCCGAACAATTCAGATTCCAATAGTGATTCAGATAGAGCGCCACAGTTGACCGCCACAAAAGGGTTTTCCTTATAGGTCGAGGCGTGCAGCTTCAGTGCAACGCATTCTTTGCCCACTCCAGACTCTCCGGTAATCAATACATCGGTAGGGTTTTCTGCAAGACGTCGTAATAACAATTCAATGTTTTGCATGGCTGGAGAAATACCCAATGATTCAGTGTTGTCAACGCCAATTTTTTCAAAAGCAGCCAATGAGGAAATTTTCTGCAATAGTTCATCAGGTTCGAAAGGCTTGACTAAATAATCCTCTGCACCCAGTTTGAGTAAATTCACTGCCTGATCAATAGCACCATAACCGGTAATGAATATAAAAGGCGGTAGATTGATGCCAGCCTGTAACAAATCGCGGAAGATTGCTTCACCGCTCTTATCAGGCAATCGAATGTCACTAACGACAATCGCATAACTTTTCTTTTGCAGTGCCTCATAGGCGGGTATTCCCTCCTGAAACCAGTCGAAGGAATAGCCCTCTAATTCAAATCGTAAGGTCAGTGCTTCACCGATGATAGGATCATCTTCTATCAGGCAGATTTTTCTAGATTGTAGGGCCATTTTTTAAAAGGATCATAGTTGGTTTGAATAAGGTATATTGATAGAAAACGTAGTAATGTTCTTGGTGCTACGGGCTTCGATATTCCCGCCAAGCTGTTTTGTGATTTGATAAGTCACCCATAAACCAAGTCCACTTCCAGAATCACTCAATGGATTAAAAGGCTCATAAAGATACGCCATTTTTTCTGATGGGAGTTCTTTGCCATCGTTTTTGATTGACACGTGAAGATGATTTTGCTCTGTTCGTATTTTTAGTTCCACTGCGCCTTGTTCGCCTGCTGCTGTCACCGCATTGAGCAGCAGATTGATCAGTGCCTGCCGTATTAGAGTAGAGGGCAAGGGTACTCCCTCGGGTAAAACAACATCAGAGTGCAGCTTGGTGTGATGTTTTTGCAATTGCGGAGAGATCAGGGTGATAACATCTTCAATATCCTGCTCTAACAAATCTCTACTTTTGAACTTAGCTTCGACTAACAATGTGCCAACAGTATCCTTGATTTGTCGTAAGCCGCGATCCAGCAATGATATTGTCCGTTCAGTCAGTGGAGACAGTTCAGTGTCATGTTTGCGCAGAGTGTCTACGGCAGTTAACATACCGGCCAAAGGGTTATTGATTTCATGAGCCATACTGGCTGTGAGTCTGCCAATTGCCGCCATCCGTTCTGATTGTAGTATTTGCGTTTCAAGATATGCTTTCTCTTCTAACTGATCGATCATCACATTGAATGCTTTGAATATCTGTCCAATTTCATCGCGGTAGTCATAGACGGCGTGGTCGATTTGGGGTGGCATTTTGTCACCGATGTGTTGCATATGGTCTGATAATGAAACCAATGGTACTGCCATCCGCCTCCCCCAGTACCAATTGATAGGTAACAGAACGGCTAATATAAACCCCATGATTAGCAAAGAGTGTTGCGCCAGCTCCATTAATCGGGGGATAAAGAGCCCCTTATCGGTGATCATCAGAACGCCGCCCAATACTACATCATCGGCGATAATGGGGAAACCGACAATCAAGACATCCGTGCCTTGCCTTTCCATTATGATCGGCTCCTCCCGTTGCGCTGCCATAATCGCAGTACTCATTTTGGCAAAAGGCCGATCAAGCTTATTAAGGCTGGTTTGTATGGGATAGTTAGCTGGGTCGCTGGCGACAAAAATCTCCTTGCGATTATCCATCACAAGGATAACCTGAGACTCAAACATATTTTTTTTCTGATACGTTAGTCGTTTTGACGCACTTACGATTTCAAAGGCTTGCCAGACATTATCGTGTAAGAGGTAGGGGTATAAACTGATAACCAAAGAACGTCCCTGTGCACTGAGGCTTTTGATCATGTCATTTTTCAAATCATCATAAGCTTGTATACCAAAGGAAATAAACATCGTAGTAGAGGTGAGAAAAATGAGTAATCCACCCCATATAGGTAATTTGTGCCGCAGGCTTAAATCAAATAACCACATATCCTATTTTCCAACTGCCCTGGCCATTTCGGCGACACTATCGTACATTTGCGGAGTGCCGAGAATAAAACCATCCAGATTCAATCTATCTAGTATCAGACGACCTGTTTCAGTATCGGGCATTTTGAGTAATATCTGTTGCATGGTTGAAAGGTCGATATCACTAAGTGTTGAATTGGCGACAAACGGTGCAAAGCTAAATTCTTTGGATTGACTGACAATGCGAGTCTTTCCTGTGAGTTCAGGTTCAATAACATTAAGAGATTCCCAAATATAGCTATCCACCGCACCGCCATTAGCCACTTGATTAGCAACCGCCTCAATCACCTTGCGGTGAGCCCAGGTAAAAAAAGTGCGTTTAAAAAATGTGTCTGGATCATAGCCCGACATTTTTAAGTCATAACGCGGCACTAAATAACCGCTATTTGATAATGGGTCTGCATACGCAAAAATCCTGCCTTTGATGTCTGCAATTGAGCGGGTGGTGGTGTCAACACTGGGTACGATTAAGAAAGATCGGTAATTGGTATTACCTTGATATAAGGGGACGGCCACCAAGGTTATGGCATCGCCCAATTTAATAAAGGCGTAGGAACAGATCCAGGCAAAATCCAATTTCTTCTGTCGAAGTAATTCCATTGTCTCGCTATATGTGTCGCGTTGAACAAATTCAACGGGGCGTTGCAGCTGTTGTTGAAGATGCTCCTGCCAGATGACATTTAATGAATGCTGATAATTCAGTAAGGCGGGTGTGAGGCCAATTCTGATCGGTTTAGTTTGAGAAAATTGGTCGTCACCTGCTGCCGGCATCATCACCAAGCAACTACAGCACATTATTAGAAACAAAGACAGTTTACCCATCATTTTAAATCCGCAAATAAAGTCTAGTGTATTACTCAGCATAGTTACGAAAACGTAACGGCTTGCTGAATACCATGGTTGTTGATGTAACGAGATCGTAACACCCCACCCTTAACAATGTACTTATCCAGTCGCATATTATACAGAGCCAAGCTAATCCGGGTTCATATATTTTGCTTTTTCTATGACAACCCTTGACCTAGCCCTGTTGTTTATCGCCTGCCCCCCACTAATAGCCCGAAAGATTACTTCAAATAGAGTATAGGCACGATAACTGCTTAGTCGAATATGGGAGTTGTTAACGACTCATTCAAAAACAAACTAGTCCGCTACCAACTGACCTGATCCGGTAGTTTGAGGATTATCAAATGCTGGGCTTTATAAGAAGTTAAGCAAAACGGTGACGTGACGTTGAAGCGATGGGAACGTAACGCTTTTTTAATAACCAATATGCTTTTGTTGAAATGCAATTTACATCAAAACAGCAGCTTGCTGCATAAGCAGATTTTTGTTTTACGTGGGAACCGATTCTAGAGCTAACAAAACATTATGACAAAGCCAAATTTCGCAGCCATTTTAAGGAGGCAAACGCGATGAAAGATCCTGCCACTCAGGTCTCACGCAGGGGGTTAATGAAAAACCTCATTGCAACGGATCGACCTAAACGCTATGCGATGGTAATCGACACCCGTCGCTGTATCGGTTGTCAGGCGTGTACCGTTGCTTGTAAATCTGAAAACGATGTGCCACTCGGTGAATCGCGTTCGTGGGTAGAGACGATTGAAAAAGGAAATTTTCCGGATGTTGGGCGTAGCTTTTTACCACGACTGTGTAACCAATGTGAGAAACCCGGTTGTGTTTCAGTTTGTCCCACGGGTGCAACCTATACGCGTAAAGAGGATGGTGTTGTTGCCATCAATAAGGAGATCTGCATCGGCTGCAAGTACTGTATCCTCGCCTGTCCCTATGGTGTACGTTACCTTGATCCCAAAACCGGCTCTGTCGATAAGTGCGATTTTTGTCTGCACCGAATCGAGAAAGGCGTTGTACCGGCTTGCGTGAACACCTGCCAGGGTGCCGCGCGTATTTTTGGTGATATCAATGATCCCAGCAGTGCGGCAGCCAAAATGCTTGAAACAAATTCAGTTTCTGTGCTGCGTCATGAAATGGGCACTGAACCCATGGTCTTTTACATTGGGGCTGATCATTCAGATGAACGTTACGCCGAGCGCACGGGCGTTTATGTCCGGGTTGAAACTCACCGTCGTCAACAGAAGAGGGTATAGTCATGTTAGAGATACATTGGGGATTACCCGTTATTATCTATTTATTCTTAGGAGGCTTAGGCGCCGGAGCCGGTGTGGTCAGTGCCTCTGTTTTTCTTCGTTCACATGCAGGGGATGCCTCAGAGGGGGCTTTTGATATCGCTCGCTGGGGTGCATTGATTGCACCGATTCCGGTGATTGCAGGTACCGGCGCGCTTGTTTTTGAACTAGGCAGTTTTGCAGTCGGGGATATGTTCCGCTGGATTAACCTGTTTCTGACAATCAATCTATCACCAATGTCGCTAGGTTCCTGGTTTTTGGCTTTGTTTATTGGTGTCAGTCTTTGTTATGCCTACACTTTCTTAAAGTCAGACGCGCATTCCGGTGATAAACATCAAGCTTTTCGTAAAATGCTGGCCTGGGTGATGGTACCGCTCGGTATTGGTGTTGCACTTTACACAGGTATTCTGTTGGGCGCCATGCCAGCAAGACCGTTCTGGAATTCACCCATTCTTGCCATGTTGTTTCTCATTTCCGCCTTGTCTACCGGGGTGGCGAGTATTCTGCTTGTGCGCTGTGTTGCTCATGCCCTTGGCCACAAGAAGGCTGACGAATATACCGGTGAAGGCGCTCAGGGCACCGAAGAAAGTAAATATATACTGGCGGCTACCGATATGCTCCTGATCAGCTTTGAAGTGCTGGTGGTCTTTCTCTTTATCATGTATGCGCATTTGACGATCGGTGGTGTCGAAAATGCGATTGATGTGATACTCGGCGGCAGTCTGACCTCCCTGTTCTGGTTCGGTTTTGTGGTGATCGGATTAATTATTCCCATTCTGATCGAAATGAAGTATGTGCTGCCCAGACTGCTGAGGCAAGAGCATTATTCGATACCTCATGCAGTAGAACTCGCAGCTTGTATGCTGGTTATTGTCGGTGGATTTATGCTCCGCTATGTTGTGGTTATCGCTGGTCAATTGACCGGACCGGTTGGAATTTAGGGGAGAGGAAATCATGTTAAATAGACGCAAATTTATTAAGTTGAGTGCTGCGACCGCCGCTGCCAGTGTTGCAATGAATGGCACCTTGTCGCAGGCTCGCGAGCTGCCTGTCTTTGGTGGTAAGGATTTTTCTCCGACAACTGGCAAAGAGCGTAAGGCGGTGCCCAGTGCCTGCCTGAATTGTGTAACCCGGTGTCCGAATATTGTGTACGTTGAAGACGGACGTATCGTAAAAATTGAAGGGCAACCCAAATCAATTCGAAGTGAAGGGAAGATGTGCGCCAAGGGTCAGGGTGGTGTGAACCAGTCCAATGATCCGGATAGGATCCTCTACCCCATGAAGCGGGTAGGCAAGCGCGGTGAGGGCAAATGGAAGCGCGTGAGTTGGGATGACGCTCTGGATGAAGTTGCCGGTCGCCTGAAAACCTTGCGCGATGCGGGTACACCGGAGAAATTCATGTTCCACTACGGACGCATGAAATCCAGCACCAGTAAATTGGTGAAAACCAACTTTCTGGGTGCCTATGGCACCAAAACCATTGGCAACCATACCTCGATCTGTGAGGGTGGCAAATGGACGGCGCAGGAACTGACTTGGGGCAAACACTACGATACCTGGGATTTTGACAATACGCGCTATGTGTTGAATTTTGGCGCTAACCCGCTGGAGGCTGGAACCAACCATATTCCAACGTCGCACCGATTGATTCGCGCCTTAACCACCCGTGAAGTGAAAATGGTAACGATTGATGTCAGGTTGTCCAATACAGCAGCCAAATCTCAGGAGTGGTTGCCGGTTCGCCCCGGTGGTGATCTTGCCGTTGCGCTGGCCATGTGCAATGTAGTGATGTCTGAAGATCTTCATAAAGGTCGTGGTGAGGAATTCCTCAAGTTCTGCAAGGTGACAGATACGGCAGAGGATACGCTGGAAAACAAAGTCAAGGCGTTGAAAGATAATTTTGCGCAGTACACACCAGAATGGGCGACTCAACACAGTGATGTATCGGCTTCTGCTATCCGTCGTATTGCTCGCGAGTTTGCCACTACGTACCCGGCTTGCTTGATCAGCTATCGAGGGGCCGTAGCGCACTATAACGGTAATGACACCGAGCGTGCCATACAGACCCTGGCGGCGATCACGGGTAATATCGACAATCCGGGTGGTCGATGTCTGGCGGTAGGTCCGAAGTGGAAATACCCCAAGGCTAAGGGAATGCCCAAGGGCCGCAAACTGAAGATTGTTGATGGCCCCAAAGGAGCTGCAGCAATACCGTCGCATCATATGAGCCATAACGTGCTCAAAATGATAAAAGATGGGAGCGCCGGACGTCCTGATATTTATATGTCCTATATGTATACCGCTGTCTATGCCAATGGTGATGTGCAGGAAAACATCGATGTGTTGAAGGATGAATCGCTGATTCCCTTCAGCGTGAACATCAATCCG
This sequence comes from Gammaproteobacteria bacterium, assembly GCA_003353945.1. Classification (GTDB taxonomy): domain Bacteria; phylum Pseudomonadota; class Gammaproteobacteria; order Pseudomonadales; family PIVM01; genus PIVM01. Next base: position 26,949 of record PIVM01000043.1, on the reverse strand, counting down.
TTTTATGATGAGTCTGCGGCGTTGGCTGATCTTATTCTACCGGAACCACCCTATACCGAACGCTGGGACTGGGATGATATGGTCTCACCGGTACAAATCCCCGAGTACTATATTAGACAACCCGCGATTCCACCGATGGGTGAAACGCGAGATTTTGGCACCGTAGCCTGTCAGTTGGCCGAACGTATTGGGATTGAGCTGCCCTTCAAAACCAAGGAAGAGTTTGTGCGGATGAGCTGTGCAAAAACACCCGCAGTCAAAGCCGTTGGTGGTTTTGAATACATGAAGAAGCACGGTGTGTATCACGACCCCAAAGCCAAACCCAAGTATCACTCATACCGTAAAGAGCTGAAAGCCAAGGACTATGAGAAAGCAACGGTTATCCTGGATGAAGCGACAGGTACCTACTGGGACTGGAAAAAAGCCAAGCATAAGTCCGCCGAGGCAGCGCAGAAGAAGGGTTATACGCATAGCAAGGGAGCTTATAAAGCCTATGTCGGTCAGCGTATTGGCGACAAAGTGTATAAGGGATTCAAACCAGACAAGCTGAACAAATCCGGGTATTTTGAGATCTATTCCGGTTTGATGAAGGAAAAAGGCTACAATCCTTTGCCGACCTGGTACTCGATTCCAGAGCATGAAAAGATGAGCGATAACGATATGATTTTGACCACGTTTAAAGTGGCCACTCAGATTCATTCGCGTTCACAAAACTGCAAGTATCTCACCGAGCTGTATCATGATAATCCGGCTTGGATCAATCCGGTGGATGCGCAACGTCGAGGTATTATGGAAGGTGATGAGATCAAGGTGAAATCAGAGGTTGGTGAAATCACCATCAAGGCGAGAGTGACACCAGCGGTGATACCCGGCGTGATTGCCATTTCGCATCACTGTGGTCACTGGCAGTACGGTCGTTATGCCTCCGGCAATAAGGCGCCAATGGCGCACGATGACGATCCGGATCTGAAGCGCATGTGGTGGAAAGGCAACCACGGCGCCCATCCGAACTGGATTATTCCTAATGCACCGGACCCCATTAACGGACAGTTACGCTTTATGGATACGGTCGTACAGGTGATAAAAATATGACAGCCGTCATTGCATCGGACGGCGGCGATCAAGCCGCCGGCCCTCTTGTTGAGTTGAATATTAATGCTGAGGAACGAGTATTTCTCTATCGACTTCTGGCGGGTATCTTCCGACGTGAGCAGTCAAAAGAGCGCTTGGAGGAACTTCGATCCAGTCAATACAGGGAGGCACTAGAGGAAGCGGGTGTCGATTTAGGTGATCACTTTTTCCTGACGCCGATTGAAGAACTGGCCGAAGAATTAGCCGTTGAGTTTGCGCGGCTCTTTCTCCTTTCTCCAGATGGCAGAATTGCGCCGTATGAGTCAGTACAATTACCGGATGGTTCGGGGCAGTTGCGTGGACCGGAATCGCAGGCGGTGTTGGACTATTTCAAAGCGACCGGTTTTGCTTATCAGGATGAAATGAATGATATGCCGGATCATGTCGCTGTGGAGTTGGAGTATATGGCTCATCTCGTTCTGCTGGAATCGTGTAGCTGGGTGAATGGAAAGTACGATGAAGCGCTGAATGCTATTCGATATCAGAATGATTTTTTTCAAAAGCACTTGTTCAACTGGGTATTTTGCTTTCTTAATAGGGTGAATGCGAAAGCTGAATGTGCTTTTTATTCGGTTTTCGCTGAATTGGCTCAAGAGTTTTTAGAAGATGAGCTGACAGAACTTCCTGAAAAAGAGAAGCAAGCAGAACAATTGTTAGAACGAAACTGAATTCGTCCCACCAACCACTATGCGGAATCAGGCCTTGTTCAGCTTGTAGATAATGCACGAAAGATTTAGGTTTGCGGAAAATATTTACGCGGGATTTCTACGTCCAGTCCATTTTCAATCTAAATGGAAATGTGTAATCATAACCGGGGAGAACTATACAGTGTTTCTAGTATCAGGAAATACCCATTATGAATAAGCCTATTACGCAGAATGTTTTCATTGCCTTTACCTTTTGTTTTTTTCACGCTCTTTCTGGCTACTCCGTTGCTTGTGGCTGGGGCGGCGAGGATGAAGATGAAGAACTGGAAGAGGTAATAGTTATCGGGGCAGACGGTAAGGTCGTTGAAAGCGAAATAGTCACGCCTTTGGATGATCCAACATTTCAAACCGAAATGGGTGACCGGTATCGGCTTGGGGAACATTTCGAGGGTAATTTTGTGGAAGCTGCAAAGTGGTATAAAAAGGCGTCTGCTCAAGGCCATGCCATAGCGCAAAATAATCTGGCGATGATGTACGAGGGAGGGATTGGCGTCAGCAAGGATGTGATCAAGGCCTTTGAGTTATATCGACTCGCCGCAGATAAAGGTAATGCAAAAGCCCAGCATAGTCTGGCGAGTATGTACCTGGAAGGCAGAGGTGTTGAGCGTAATCTCACATTAGCTGCCCAGTGGATGCTCAAATCTGCCGATAATGGGCACCTTACCGCAATAGTCGATATGGCGCGTTTATATGAAATAGGCGAGGGAGTAAAGGACGAACTACAATCCTACGTCTGGTGGAAAGCTGCTGCCATGCAAGGCAAAGAGGAAGGGGAAAGGAAAGCCGATGCTTTAATGCGTAAGTTTAACGCTGAACAACAACTGCTTGCTGAAACGTATTTTGTGGAATCCATTCTTTCTCCTAAAAAGCAAACTCAGTTAGGGCTTTACTTAACGGCTGGCGCGGCCAATGAAAATTTGGCTAAAAGTCAAAGTGCCATACAGCTGTTAGATGTTCGAACGCCGGAAGAATATATGTATGTAGGGCACGCGCCGATGGCGATCAATATCCCCGTCAAACTACTGAAAAGACAATGGCATGCCAATCTGGAGGAATCGCCCTTACAGCTTAACGGCAAATTTGTTTCTGAAGTGAAAAAACAACTAAACGAAAATGACATCATATATGTGATTTGCCGTTCTGGCGTTCGAAGTACGCTCGCTGTGAATTTACTCGCTCAGGCTGGGTTTACAAATGCTTACAATATTGTTGATGGTTTTGAAGGCAGTAAATTGAAAAACACGAAAAGCAATCGCCTTGGAAAGAGGGTTGTTAATGGTTGGAAAAATGCTACCGATAACTGGGGTTACGAACTGAAACCAGAGTTAATGTATCGCCCCTAGAGGTATCCCGTGGCGATGGTGGCGGGTTCTTCTGTGATAAATGTCCTTCACGGATTTTTGCGAATCTGCACGTTGAAGCATAACACTATGTGTGACGTGTATGCGATGTCATTGCTGAAGGTGATGACGGTGTTGTGAATGAGTACAGCATCACTCCTGATAAGAAAATATACCTCAAACATGTTTTTGAAATCGTGCAAAATGAGATCAACAAACTGACGATTAATCAGGTTGCTTGCTGGGGTATAAAAATATATCGATTAACACCAAACAAGCAATAATTTGGAGTATGGGGATGAACAGGCCGCAGGGGGGCTGCTCACTCGATAAAGTATACCGTATACGTAACCTGGCCTCGAGCCAAAGTACCTAGATGGGAGGTAGGAGATGGACTGGGTGACATTAACAAAGCCTTCACAGGCAGCACCAGGAATTAGAATGATATGCCCCAGCACCGGGACTGCATACACAATAAAGCGCAGGGGCCGAGTTGAGGGTAGAGTCGGTATTCTCATTGAATTCAAGGAAGGTGGCGACGTTGCTGTTGTTGAGGCAAAAAACTCTTGGCTAGTCGAAGAAAGGTAAATGTGGAGCAGCTCAGGCAGCGCGACAATAAAATAGTGCGAAGAGCGTTAGTCTTTCTGAAATGGCAAGTGTGGAGACAACTGGATATGGCGGATTGAATGATTGTCAGAATGGCGATATCTGTTTACCGCAGACTCTATGGCTCAATTTGAGTAGGCAGATTCATGACTTTCTCAGCAAGGAGCCCGTGGCATATTTTTCCGCAATGACGCTTTCCTGCTCCGTTGTGCCAAAACGCAGAGCACTTATTTGCTACAATGGTTGGTGTGTGAGTGAGTGGTGTACTCATGGGTATGAATGCTAGTTAATTTATCAATCTATGATAACTCAACCAAAATCCAGAACAAATAACCACCCCCGTTAGGACTCCGACAATGGCAAAATTTCTCACCATCATCTTTTTGGTTGAGGCTATCAATACCTGTTCGTCCGCATTGCGTTTTAATAAATAATATCGTCGAAAGGTTTCATACGCACAGTTAAAAAATAACAAGACCATCAAAATAGAGAACCCTATCTTGAGGTAATGCAATGGAGTAATCGTCTCTAGATGATAAACCATGTAACCGCCGGTCACAGCGACACCTATAAACAAAGGGATCTCCACAAAACTATCCACTAAGCAGTGAAGCCGAATAGCATTATGATGAAATGATTTATCAAAATAAAGCCCGTAGTACTCAAATATAACCTCTATGAATCCACACACTAATATCCCGCCAACCAACAGAAGATGTATTACAGCTAATAAATTCAATGTGGAGAGTGTTTCCATATTCAACTACCTTTATCAGATTTTTTCAGTTGTTGAGAGAATGCAATATCAAGCGAGCATCGTTATGGGATCCATTGCCTATGTTATGTAACCCTGTTATATATGTCAATGACACAACAGATATGGGTCAACAAAAATTTAATATCATACATAAACCAATTTTCCACCAAAATCTATATAATCACTCGCTTGCAGCAACTCATCTCACCCTATAAGGCCATGAAAAATGCAGCTTGACGCTTTACGTAAAATTTCCTTTTTGTGCCTATTTACATTGCTACTAACCCCGACGCTCCCAGCATTGGCAGGCCCCTTCACCGCCTCTGGAAATTCGACAGCTCATTCGGTTGAAAGCAGTTATCGACAAAGTACTCAACCAACGACAGAGAAATTAATTCAATTCACACAAAATACAGCTGAAGTGACTGCTGCCACTGCGCAGGATACTTACCGTCACTCTACAGAACCAACAACCGAAGCCTCTACGAAAGTAAGCGAGCATACGATGCCTGCCACTGAAGCAACGTCCAACGCTACGATCGAGACCAGCGCCGCCACCACCAGAACAAGCTACGAATCATCAATCAAGATAACGGAGCAAACCGAGCCTACTGTTGAAGCAACCAAAGCCAGCAGTGAATTCACAGGCAAGCAAACTGCCAAGGCAGCGGAGTACAGCACTCAGGCGACCGCAAACAGCGCAGAGAACAGCACCAAGGTAACAGAGAAAAGCAGTGATGCAACACAACCTCTAATTGAGGCCACATATAATGAGGTATCAAAACCCAGCAGTGAGGCGACAACAAAAAGCAGCGAGTACAGCGCCAAAGTCTCACAGCAAACAAACGAGACAACGGAAAAATCAGCAAAACAATCTACCAAAGTAAGCGAGCACAGCAGTAACGTAACAGCACCGATTACAGAGGCAACTTATAAAGAAGCACTAAAACCCATCGGCGAGTTCAGCTCACGAACCAGTGAAGCAAGTAGTGAGGTTACTGCAAAAACCGGCAAGTACAGTGCTGAAATGGCAAGAAAATCTACAGATGCCACGACAAAAGCAGCAGCCTCTGTACGTCACTCATCTAAACAAAGCAGCGGCCAGCTTGATGCAACGCTAGAGAAAACAATTCGATTAACATGGAAGAATTATCAAACGCAATTACTCGATCCGGATACAGCAGACAGGTTAATCAAGGAAGCCTATGCATTCTCAGGACCGACACTGTATTTCTTCGCTGAAGCACTGCTGGTTCCTCCACAACAGCTTGCAAATATTATTATCGACACAGCACCACCCAAAGCAACACGCACTCAACTACAGCAACTAATGACCTACATCATTCCGGCTCTTGAACACGCCTATGGTTTTGAAAAGAATGATTACGAAAATCGGTATTCCACAACAGACGCCTAAAAGCCGGTGAGTGCTTTTTACCATTGCTTGTCAATCGCACTGTGGATATTCACAAGCACAATGGTATGTCTGATTTGGACACCAAGCAACGCTTCTGGGGAAACACTTGTAAAAGACAACACAGAACAGCAGCACAATATTGACAGGGCATTACTTGAGCTTGGTATTAAGACTGCATCCGACAAACACAGTCAGCAATGGCTTGACACTGAACGTAAAGCGCTCGCCACGTTCTTGTATTCATTACCCAAGGAACTTCATCCCGGTCAGTTGGGCTTTCGGCCTTTACTGCTTTACAAGAGCCCTTCCAAAAGAATGTCGCACAATAAAGGTAAAGCGCATCAACTCGATCTTAAGATCGAGACGAATGCGCGCAACCCACTTGAAAACGACACAGCAAACGCTTTTATTCGACAACTACTGCATCATCTGCTACATCGATATGATCGCCAATTTGAAATCAGCAATTCTAATGAATGGCAAAAACTCAGTGGCTGGCATTCCCGTTCCTTTGGTTTACTGTCGACAGCCAATAACCAAGATATCAGGGCTTATGCACATTCTGATGGCCTGGAAAATCCTGCTGAAGATTTTGCTACAGCAGCAGAACAGTTTTTTCTGCCGCCTGCATCCACCATGCAAAACACAATCAAGTGCCGAACACCCAACAAATACGCTTTCCTCAAAGCACTCTTCATGCGACACAACTCAAAGCTTGAGAAGACGTCAATCAAATGCCGATCGATCGATAGCGGCTTTCTCGATGACATCACTTTTTTTGAACCCAACTCCGGCGAACCCCTATCCTTAGGCCCCATCAATACCGAGACAGTCAAAGGTTTTGAATTGCTATACGCCACGCCGGGTACGGGTGACGCGTCGGAAATTGCCGGGCATTTATTGCTTCGAATTAAATTGGACAATAATCCAGGTTCGGAAGCATCAGGTATTGAAAACCCGAGAGACTTGGTTGTTTCATTTCTCGCCAACACTGAGGCGAAACAAGCCGAGCAACAATGGCGCGATCAAGCTGCCAAACTGCAGTGTAAGGCCAATTGGTTTAATCTGGTGGATGATGGACATACCGATTTTGACGCTCTGCAATCCATTTTCCAATCATTAAAAGGCTTGAGTGGTGGTTTCCTTACTGTAATGGACCGACAAACTCTCGCACAAGCTATTAAAAACTACACGGTTGAGGAAGATCGCAATTTGTTACGTTACAAACTAAATCTCAGTGAAAAACAAAAACAGTCATTACTCACAAGATTGTACGAAGTAAAACGTAACTACAAGGCAAAGTACTATTTCTTTAGTCAAAACTGTGCTTCCGTTTTGGTAAAAATTGTTGGTCAAGGTATAGGCGACGAAGAAATTGCCCAATTTGAACCCCTAGTGTCGCCACCCAATACATTGCTGGGTATGTTTTTACGAAAGGGACTTGCTGAGCCCGTTTATCCTACTTTTAACAGCTACCGAAAACGCGGCTATTTAGCACAAGAGCAAATTGCAATGCGTGTACAGCAACTGCAATCACAGGAACCCGACATCGCATGGCCATCGGTGAAACGCTTTTTTAGTAAAAAGCAAGCAAACAGACTTCAATTTGTTGAGGAGCTAAAACACTTCGCCTTGCAAAAACCCAATTTACAATCCCAATTTTATTCCTTGGCCAACCTGATCCAAGAATCAGAAATGGTTCATGAGCACAAGAATTTAAAGTGCGAAAATTACACATCCGAAGTCACCGCTAAGATAAGACAGTGGCAGCAACAGATGATAAGAACAGCATCTGGTGAAGATATTCACTATCCAATGGAGACACAAAATCTTTTAGATAACAGTTATGTTGCGACTGAAAAAAGCGCATTTAAGCAAGGCATCTCATCGACTGGTTTGTTCGCGTACTCCTTTGGCGCTGGACACTACCATAGTCGCGACATTGACAATTCAATTGTCAGCATTCGCGCTACGTTGAATAAGCAGAAAATGGGCTCACTTTCAAATATCTCGATGCAACGCGGCAATTATCTTCAGCTTGGTTCTGTTGATATTGCATTCAACACCAATAACGACAATAGCAATACCCTTCAGACATGGAACGTGACCGCGCTGAACGTTCGAAAATTTAAGGAAAGACTCAACACCATCCCAAGTCATTTTTCACCCGCTGGCAATGTTGGCCTTGGACTGAAATTACTCGATTTTTACGGGGATGAAAACCAGGATGTAATCCACGGCACGCTGCTTGGCGGAGAGTTGCTTTTCAATCTTTTATCCTCCAATGAAAATAACCGTTTTGCCTATGTATCGATTGGTACAGACATCACACGACACACTCAACCCTCCCCCTCCAACCACCACAGCCACAGCCACACGGGCATCATGCTGCCACTGAGTGCCGAAGCGTTATGGAGTTTTGATAACAAACGACGATGGCAATGGCGCAATAGGTTTAATTACCAACAATCACTCCAAAGCAAACTTGATAACGCATCATTTTTTAGCAGTTCGCTATCCTACCTTATGGGTAATGTGAATGATCACCAGTTGCTGTTGAATGTATCGGTACGCTATGTGAAATTTGGCAATGCCAATACAAGCGCATTCGCTTCAACCCGCGCAGTATTAAGTCTTGAATTACTGAGATGGTGACGATGCCCTCTCAAAAGCACGACACCTGCTGACAAGATCTTTCGCCTGAAAAAGCTCATTCAGTATCGTTTGTTCCGATCCGGTTTTTGGTAGTGAACGAAAGTATTTTATTGCATCCTCTTGATGGCCTTTGGCCGATTCGCATTCACCCATTAAACTTTCTACTTGCGCCCACCGGATCAGTGTCTGAGCATGTACGAAATGTTGATATATTGGTGACGCATTTGGAAAACGATTTTTGAAAATGTCGAGAGCGGCCAGCCACGCCTTCTTACCCCTTTCAGCTTGTCCATTATTATAGGCAGCAATTCCAAGAGACCGATACGCAGCAACCGCCGCTGCTGCGGTAGTTGCCTGTCGTGCAGCTTTCTCAATCAATTCGACTCCTCTTTCGACAACCCCTGAAGCGATGAGCCCTTGTCCTATGGCATAATATTCCGCTCCTGATACAAGCTCAGGTATTTGCTCTGCAATAGCGGCTGCCTGTTGGCTTAAAAGTAAACTTTCATTGTTCAAGAATCCACTCATCTTGTTAGCTTCAAGAGGGTGCGCCTTATATTTTTGAAGCACTTCAAAATTTTCACGAGGCAGCGTAATAATTCTCTGTATCAGTGAGCGAAGCTCCACCTGCGCGTCATGCTTATCCTGCTGAACTGTGCGGTAATAGGAAACAAAGGTAGTGCCAAACGAAAAAACAAGGGCTATGGTCGCTATCAGCGTTGCTGCCTGCTTATACCAGGGTTTGGCAACACCCATCACATGGACCTGCAGAGCATCAACTTCTGCTTTAATAGATTTGACTTGCTCAGTAATTTGCGCTGATTTTTCAGTATTTCTATTCTGGTTTGGCATACTGTTGTCTCCTGAAGATTCAGTAACACCTACGCTGTACTATGTCATGGTTGCTTTTTTAACTGGCTAAAAATATGCCTAGAAAATCTCAGTTGAATCGTACGACTCGTCTGTGACATATCCAGTTATCTCAACCGAGAGATCAAAAACGCCCCCTTCAGACAGGATAGAGGGCGCTACTAACATATGCCTTTAGACCTGACGATCTTTGCCTTCCCAATAAGGATCACGTAACAGACGCTTTTTCAGCTTACCATTCGGGTCCCGAGGCAATACCGCAAAATCATACGATCGGGGTACTTTCATTTTTGCTAACTGCTCCAGACAAAATGCTGTGAGTTCATCCGCCAGCGAATCATTGCCTTCAACGCCTTCACGCGGCTCTACCGCTGCCTTGATTTCCTCTCCCCAGTCTTCGTTGGGAATACCAAAGACCGCGCAGTCCGCCACTTTTTCGTGTTGCATCAATACATTTTCAATTTCTGCAGGATAAATATTAGCACCGCCTGAGATAATCATGTCAATCTTACGATCACAGAGAAACAGGTACCCTTCATCGTTAAGATAACCGACATCACCCACCGTAAAATAATCACCGATACGATTCTTTTTGGTTTTCTCCGCATCACCCTTGTACTCAAAGCGTTGGTTTTCCGGCAACAACATATACACATTGCCCTGCTCGTTAGCCGGCAATTGCTTATCGTCGTCATCAAAAATTTTCACTTCAGCCCCAGGCCAGGCTTTACCTACTGTGCCGGGATACTGCAGCCACTCCTGAGGGGATACCACCGTGCCACCCCCTTCAGTTGCCGCATAATATTCAAAGATAGACATGCCCCACCAATCAATCATGGCGCGTTTAATATGAGGAGGACAAGGCGCCGCCGCATGAACCATGGCTCGGGTAGAAGAGCAATCATATTTGGCACGCACATCATCCGGCAATTGCAGAAGACGACTAAACTGCGTTGGCACCATATGGCTAGTGGTCACTTTGTATTTTTCGATCAACCTGAGCATTTCTTCCGGCAACCACTTTTCCATAATCACGGCTGAGTGGCCCATATGCAGTGCAGCCTGCGTATAAATCAACACGGCCGTATGATAGAGCGGAGATCCACAGATATGGACGTTATCGTCTTCTGGCTGAATACCGTAAAGGAAATACACCATGGCATACATGCCACAGATTTCATTGGGTTCACCCTCTGGCAATTTGCGACGTACACCTTTGGGTTTGCCGGTAGTACCGGACGTGTAATTCATCACATTACCGGGCGAGCGTTCTGCTGGTGGCTCGGGTGAGGCATCAGCAATAAAATCGGCATAGGGCGTGAAATTCTCAAGTTTACCACCCACACAGACAGAGCCTTCACTGGGAAAGCCCACTGCGGCAACAGCTTTTTTACATACTTCCGCCAATTCACTGCTTGAGGACGAAGCAAAAAATGCCTTGGCTCCGGAATCTTCCAGAATATAGGCCACTTCAGGACCGGCCAGATGCCAGTTGATCGGCACCATATAATAACCGCTCTGGGCGCAGGCAAGATATATAGCGATAAACTCCCCACTGTTTGGCGACATGGTGGCCACCACGTCGTTACGACGCAAGCCCATCGAATAGAGCTGGTTCGCAATTCGGTTACATTCCGCATGCAGGTCACCACGCGACCATTCTTTACCACTGGGATCAACCAGGGCGAGTTTGCTCGGGTCTTTCGTCGCAAACTGCCAGAAACCTAAGTCAGACATGTTTCATTTTCCTTTCAGTTAATAAGCGATATGTTCTTCGCTCCGATTGGTGTCGATTCATGTTTCGTTCAATCGCTTCATACCCAACATTGATGCCCGATTCATCCTTCTTATTGTTTTTTAATTGAGGAGAATTTCCGGTTACGCTTCAGTCAAGGGCAACGGAGCAGCGAGGCGCTAGCATGACAAATTTTGCCCCCTACGGTCAATGTGTAAACGTTCTCTGGCCACAATGCCCAATGAACAATGAGCTATATCAGTCTAGTCTGGCTTATGTCAGAATACGCCTCGCAAAGAAACAGTCTGATTCTGACAACAAGAGCCGAAATGACTGTTTTCAGCATCATCAAGCTAAGGGTCTGGAAAGAAATAACCCAAGCAACAAACCCGCATGACAATTCAACATTGCAAAGCAATTCCATCATTATGCAAGAGAGTCATTGAATGATTGCATGGATAGCTGGCGGCTTTATGACCTTGGCTCTGGTCCTTTCGGACCTAAAGCTGTTTGGTCTGACCACTGATTACCTGTGGACTGGGCTGTGTTTTTGGCTGGCAACTATACTGCTTTGGCCACAACTAGCCAATGCCAGTAAAAAACAGGCGCTTGCACTGGCGACGGTGGGTATCACTGGCATCTTATGGGGTTTGCATCGCGGCTACACTCCAGACTGGCACTGGGCACTCACGGCTAACGCGCCCATTTTGAGCATGCTGATTGCTATTAGCTTTCTCAGTCTTGTCGCTGATCAGGGCGATCCGTCACAAGCATTGCCAAAAGGCTGGCGGGCATTGGCGTCAACCGTACTGGGAATGAATCTGTTTGCCGCAGTGATTAATTTTTCCATGGTCATCCTTACCGCCGACAGACTGCAACAACAAAACGGCCCTTTGCAAAACAGCCAACTACGAGCCATTAGTCGCAGCTTTGCCAACGCTGCTTTCTGGTCGCCATTTTTTATCGCCATGGCCGTTGCCTTAACTTATGCTCCCGGCGCACGCTGGGAGTCGATAGTCCTGCCTGGGGTATGCATGGCATTGCTGGGGGCCTGTCTGACACTGTGGGATTTGCGACACGATGCAAAAAACTTTGTCGGTTACCCCATACAGCTGCACAGTCTCTGGCTACCGGGCGCGCTGGCCTTGCTTATTATCATCGGCCGTTTTTATTTTCCCGATGCCTCTGTTGTTGGCCTGATCACCTTATTGGCTCCTCTACTGAGTCTGCTAATGCTGGTCTGGCAGCGCCGGCAACGTCATCGCATCGTGTTGCATATTCGCGATAGGTTACCGCAATCACGTCAGGAACTATCTCTCTTTCTGAGTGCTGGTGTAATGGGTGCAGGTTTGAGCAGCGTGATTAATAGCGAAAATATTGTCCTGCCCTTTACGCAATTTGATGCACTTGCCGCCACCGTTCTACTCGTGATAATGATTCTCTTCGCCGCAATCGGTGTTCATCCGGTTATTTCAATTGCAGCACTCTCCACTTTGCTGGCACCCATAGAACCCGATCCATTGTTACTGGCTCTGATGTTTTTGTCTGCCTGGGCATTGGGACCTATTTCAAGCCCTTTTTCTGGCATAGGCCTGGCTTTAAAAAGCCGATACAACGTCAGTGGCCGACGGTTGGTGAGGTTGAATATTGGCTACAGTTTGCGGATGGCTATGCTATGTGGCTGTATTTTTTGGTGGCTGGATAGTTAGGGCCTCGGAAAATTTATTTTTTCCGCGGCCCTTAAGTACATTTTGTCTAAACCATCAGCCTTAATCCTGAATCATGAATAGCTAGGCAGGCTCCTGGTCTGAAACTAGTCGCACAGGATTCTCTCATTTCCTGCTCAAAACACGCCGGATAAGGTTCACTCAATAAGCTAGCTATTGTTAAGTAGGGAAATACCTCATCGTAGCGCAGAATTTTTTCCTGACTGACGCGACGAAATATATGTGTTCGATTGAGTTGATGGACACTGTTTAAACCGGCTGATGAGAGAATATCCATAACCGCCATAATTGTTTCACCATGAAAACTGGCAACCCGTTGCGCTTTATCGGCAACAACCAGACCTGCAGTTAAACCCGGATCTTGGGTGGCAACACCGGTCGGACAGCGATTGGTATTACACAACAAAGATTGAACACAGCCTAATGCCATCATCATTCCTCTGGCGCTATAGCACATATCGGCGCCTAAGCTGAAGTTCTTGATCAAATGAAATCCAGTCAACACTTTTCCAGACGCAATGACCCTAATATCCTTCTTTAGATCAAATCCCATTAAACAATCGCAAACAAACGCCAGTGCATCTCGTAAAGGCATGCCAATGGAATTTGCATATTCAAGGGGCGCAGCACCAGTGCCCCCCTCCCCGCCATCTACAGTAATAAAATCGGGTTGAACACCTGTCTCAATCATAGCTTTACAAAGCGCAACAAATTCACTACGTCGACCCACTGACAATTTGACACCAATTGGCTTACCACCGGATAGCTCACGCAATGCCTGAATAAAAAGCATCATTTCAATAGGTGAAGAAAAAGCACTGTGGCTTGGAGGGGAGTCGACTAAAGTATGTGGTTCAACATCTCGAATTCTGGCAATCTCGATCGTATTTTTATTGGCTGGAAGGATACCGCCATGCCCCGGTTTGGCACCTTGTGAGAGTTTAATTTCTATCATTTTTACACTCTCTTGCATGGATTTTTTCTGGAACGAATCCGCACAAAAAGCACCATCTGCATTTCTGCAACCAAAATAGCCAGTGCCTATCTGCCAAATTAAATCACCACCATGACGAAGATGATAAGGGCTAATACCTCCCTCCCCAGTATTGTGAGCAAAACCACCCATTTTGGCGCCGAGATTAAGTGCCATAATCGCGTTCTTACTTAAGGCACCAAAACTCATCGCCGAAATATTGAAAAGACTGGCACTGTAGGGGCGTTTACAAGCTGGACCACCGACAACAATTCTAGGATTAGATTCCACTTCACTAACGTGCAGCGCTGACATGGAATGGCCAATCCACTCATAGCCGATGCGGTAAGTATCGACCTTGGTGCCGAAAGGCACCGTATCCGGAGCGCCCTTCGCTCGCTGATAAACGACCGAACGGAACATGCGGTTTATCGGTGTACCATCCGTATCGGACTCAATGAGATACTGGCGAATAAAGGGCCGGATAAACTCCATCACCCAACGCCCGCGGCCAAACAATGGGAAATTGCGCCAGATCGAATGCTTGGTTTGCATTAAATCGTAGAGGCCGACGAAGACGGCAGGAACAACGATCAGCAGAACCCACCCGATTGTCGACCAAAACAGACTAATAACGCCAATCAAGATCAGAGACCATACGGAATATCCCACAAATATCTTTCTCATCCTCAAATCCTTTTCGCTTTGTCATTGCTTGATGCGTTATATACGTGCGTTACAGCATTTGACGCTGTCGTCTGAAAAGCCACCTCGAAAGAAACGATTCAATATCTTACCGCACATTTTCATCACATAGGCCGCATAATCCATGCCGTTAGGCGTCTTATACTCAAAATAGAGTCTAAAATGCAATAGTTGTTACATTGTAATGATTACAGTAATAATGAAAAGAATCGTCCTCGCCAGGCTTTTGGAATACTTAGAATATATCGCTTATATGATATATGGATAGCTACCACAACTTGATTTCTATGCAGTGCTATCACCAAGTATAGTTTTGAGGATCAATTCCACCTTTCTTCATCAACTCCAAACTAAAGGCAATATTTTTTTCATCGAAGGGTACCATGTCTTTAGCCTTGAACTTATCCTTCGCGGCAATGGTCGATGCGGTAATCTTCTTTGCGTCAGCTACACTGATTCCCTTGGAGGCAGTCAAGACATTATCACTGTTCTTTTCAATAGTGATGCCCGGCATTCTGTATGATTCCAGCACTCCTCTGTATTTATCCTTGTTGGCTTCCCACCACCAGTTTTTAACTACTGCCGCTTTTGCTTTACGGGCTTTGACAGCATTTGCAGCGGCACCGTGGTTGGCAACACCCATACGAGCTAAACCAGCAGTAGCCGCCTTAGCACTTGACTCCCCGGAAGAGGCACCAATGGCATAGGCGATTTTCCTAGGGTGGTTCTTCAAGATGCTGGCAGGATCTTCGCCGGTAGGATAGATGAGTATGCCGGAATAGAATTCTTTACCGGTAATCGCTTGTACTAACGGTGTGCCTAGGCCTCTCGCATTGATAATCGCCTGCACAAAAGAACCCACATACACTAATGCCGCTTTTCCACTACTGAACTCAGTTAAAATTTCCGGATAACTTCTAGCAATCCTGGGTTTTATATCAAGGCCAGAGGAAGTGCTAATATTCGAAGCGATTTCTTTTGCCTGAACAGCTTTTGATTTCCAACCAGGAGCAAACCAAAGGTTAATTGTTTCCGCATAGGCTGAAGATACGCAAAAAAATAATGTTAATGCAAAGGTGGCTATTAATTTCTTCATTCAATTATTATCCTCACTAGGATTTATTTTGGAGTCGAAATAAAAGTAGTAAAAATACTGATATTTTTCAATAGCCACTACCTTCTGGCGGTTACGATTGGTTTACTTGCGGCAACAGCCATATTGACCTATATATAGAGTGGACTAGCAATCAGATTTATTAAACCATTAAAATGTTATGATGTATAAACCGTGTTAACAATAAAGTAAATGTGTTTATTGCGCACATAAAGCGTGTATTGAAAAAAGCATCTTGCTACTAATTCAGCCGATTTTGTACAAAGTAAGGAAATCGTGTTCTGTGTAGATTTACACGACATAAAATTTCTCTTTGGCAGGCAGTTCGACTGAGTAAGCATAGGCGCTCACTCCACGGAAGGCTCAACCTTCGATACCAATTATTCTCAATAATGTGCGCACAGTTTCATACGTAATGATGTCGAACTATGCGGGTTGAGCTTATGACTGAAAAAAAAATTCCAAGCAGCAGCATTATGTTGCGGTTGGGTAGTGTAAAGAACATATTTGTTGGGTTTTTTCTGCTGTTTTCAGTTGTTGGTTTTGGCGTCATGTCTGTAGTGCTTCCCAATCAGATTAACGTTGTTGTCACAGAGAAATTTGCTGATGAGCTGACGCCTAACCTGGAACGGAGCATGGAAAACATCAGTAGCGAGCTGAAAACAATTCTTGAAACTCAAAAACAAGTATCCCTTGCACGAGCGGAAGAAGCTTTTGCTCGGGAAAAAACCGCTACCGTCGAGTTATTTGCAACATCAATACTCCCCATGGTTGAAACCTTCAATGAGCAGGGTGTAATAGACAAAGCAAAACAAACCTTGTCCGACAATCCCAGTTTAAGTGGACTGAGGGTGAAATCAGCCAAGGGTAGCGATTGGCAACATTTCGGTAACATCGATTACACGAATACAAAGAGCTTTAAGACGGAGGTTGCCAGCGATTTCGGTTTTGTATCGGTCGAAATGCTGTTCACCCGTGAGAGACTAGCAGAAATGCTGGCCGCAGAAGATGCTACATTTACCAAAATGTTGAATACCGTCAATTCTACAACTAAACAGGCTATTAGCAAAACTGAAGATCAGGTCTCAGTATTAAAACAGAGCATTGCAGGGACCGTGAAAGCAGTGACAATTATCGCGTCCATCTGTATGAGTATTACGACTATTGCTATTGTCGTAATACTGTTGCAGCGCGTTGTTATCAACCCCTTAAGAATTATGCACAAAGCCGCAGAAGAATTACGTGCCGGAGACGGCGATTTAACTTATCGCCTGCCGGATTTTGGTAACAATGAAATCGGGGCTGTAGGGCATTCTTTAAATGGTTTTCTAGAAAAACTGCAAGCAGCGATGCTAGGTGTCAGAGAGGCTGTGTGCAGCGTATCTGTTGCAGTGAATCAGGTTAGTGCAACCGCGCAGGCAACCAGCCAGGGAGCTCAAAAGCAGAATTTGGATACTGAACAGGTGGCCAGTGCAGTGACTGAGCTTTCTTCAACAGTTCTTGAGATGGCACAAAATGCGGAAAAAACATCTAAGGATGCCCAGGCCACAAATGAATATGCACAAAGTGGCCAAAAGATCGTCGAACAAACGATTGAAACGATTAACTTGGTTGCAAAGGAAGTAGAGTCGGTAAGTAGCGTCATCCGTGACCTTGAAGTCAATACCACCAATATCACGGGCGTTATCGATGTGATACAAAGTATTGCCGAACAAACAAATTTATTGGCGCTCAACGCTGCTATTGAGGCTGCCAGGGCCGGCGAACAGGGACGAGGGTTTGCTGTGGTAGCCGATGAGGTAAGAACACTGGCTAGTCGGACCCAACAATCGACGCTGTCAATTCAGGAAATGATTGAGTCATTACAAAAAGGCTCCATTCATGCTGTGGAGGTAATGGAGATTGGCAGTCGCTACGCGCAAAAAGGTGTCGAGCAGGCAGCATCAACCAGTGAAGCACTGAATGCTATTACTGGAGCAGTAGAAGGCATCACGCAAATGAATGCACATATGGCCACTGCAGTGAGGGAGCAGGAAACTGTTGTAAATGAGATTTCTAGAAATATCGCCAATATTTCTGATGTCGCAGATACGTGTGCTGAAGATGCGAAGCAAACTTCTGATATTGGCGTCAAACTTAGCCAGTTGGTTAATACAATGGATACAGTGATTCAGCAGTTTAGGATCTAAGCGCTGTGGACAACCTTAACAAATCAGAGCAACTCACTTACACCGAAATCTATTCCGGTCTATTTAAAATCAAACCTTCTGTGCAATAAACAAACCTTGTGCTATTTTCCCGGCATGTGCCAGTCCACTTAGAAACTGCATCTCTCCGTCGATAGCTTGCAAGGTATCCATATCACCCACAACAAAGCAATCTGCATCAAGATCTTAGAATTGGCCAGTGATCTACAACACGCCCATCGCGTACCGCCAGCAGATCACCAAACTGCAAGAAAACAAATTCACTTTGATGTGGCCTGAGAAAAACAAAATCATCCACTGATAAATCAATACTGCCTGATCCGTTGATCATTTGCTGATTAGTACTGTCACCGTACAAATTGTTATTCTGCAAACCCGTTGGTGACTCGTAGTCCGCCATCCATTTACCGCCATAAATGAAAAAAGTCTGCTGCTGATTAGGATCCAAGGCGCTAAATACCGTGCTAAAAGCTTCGGCTCCCGGCAGCCGCGTATTGTGCATTTTTTTCAGCACGGGAGTTGCTATAAATGCCGCTGGCATAAAATCTTCCAGTGTATCAATATCAAAATCGGTCGGTTTTACAAGGCAGGAACCCGCAGCAATATCATTAATCAAGCTGCCCCGTGCATGCAAGGCAATGGTCGGACTGCCAGCACCGTTAAGGCACAAACTATCCACATTGATATTGGGGAACTCCTTTTCGAGCAAATCAATATAGGCCTTGTAAATTTTTTGAGATTCTGCAAAGGCCTCATCTCTACTTTTCAGCAACGTCGGGATTTTTACAACATGGGGATCATAGCCCATCAAACCGGCAAAACTCAGGTGATCGGCATCTGTTTCAATCGTTTTCAACAAGTCCCTCAACACATCTGGCGACTGCAGCCCCCCTCTGTGCAGGCCAACATCAAGCTCTATATTGACACGAAGCTTGACTTCCAAGTGGCGTGCCATTTGTTGATACTGTTGCAAACGTTCAGGTGTATCAATCAGCCACTGTAACTGACGGGAAGGATCAAAACCGGAACGACCATCGAATTGCTGATAAAACTTTCCAGCCGCTTTAACAGGCATAGGCTTACCCATTAAAACATCCGCACTCGGAAAGTGTTCAGCAACATGATTTAGAAACGGCTGGTGGAAAACCATCAGTTTGTTGGTCTTCGCTACCGTCATGATATGACCCAACAACTTGGGACAGGGAAGGGATTTGACAACAATCCGGTAATCAACACCGGGGCGAACTAATTTTTGTAAAGCCGCAATGTTTTTTTGCAACTGATCAAGGTCAATAATCAGGCTGGGGCGATAAGGTCCCTTTTCACGCAATTCGCTATTCAGTGTCTGAAAATACGCTGTATAATTTTCTCCGCGCTCACCCGGCTTAAATCCAAGCAATGTACCAGCACCCAAAGCCGCAGCACCCGCCAGAAAATACCGCCTTTTCATTACCTCGACCTATTGTATTAATGTCTGTATTGATGCCTGTGTTTACGCCACATCAAACAGTGTTTTGAGATAGGAATTAAGAAACTTTCCTTGTGGGTCAATTTCTTTGCGTAAACGCAAAAAATCATTCCAGTGTGGATACATCCCCGCAAACTGCCGTTTGCCCAATGTATTGATTTTCCCCCAATGGGGTCGGCCATCGTATTTCCAAAATATGGGTTCGATCACAGAAAAATACTGCTTGTAATCTTCATCGTGAAAATTATGACAACTGATAGAACAACTGTCACGCTGATAAAAAGGGCTAAGCCAAATATCATCTGCTTTTACATAGCGATACTCAAGTGGAAACACCACATCAACATTTTGTTTTTTGATGGTCTCCAAAATCTCTTTCAGACAACGCACACCGTATTCAGCTGGTACCGAGTATTCCATTTCATTAAACAAAATATCCCGCACATTGCCAAATATTTCATAGCTCCGACCAACACGAAATTCCTCCTCAACAGTCCGCGCCCCACTATTCACAATGAAACTTCTCATAAAGGGCAGAAAATTGACTACCTTAGATAAGGTTCGAAACGCTTCGTAGGCACTGCCTTGGCTTTTGTCTTCTCTATCCGCCTCAGTCGTTTCATTCAGTGTAATACCCAATATGTAATCACCATGTGGCAAAGCGTACATTTCAAAATGCCGATTATTGTCACGCAACTCTTCGGCACGCTCCAAACCTTCTTCCAACGGCATCATCCAGCTATGCTCTTTCAGCTTATACGCGTCACGGACTTGAAGGCGCACATTAGTCAGTGGCCCCAATGCTCCAAAAGCAGTTCGCCCTGCAGCAAATAATTCGCTGTTTTTATCCGCGCTGCAATCTAACACCTTACCACTGGCATCAATCATACGAAGACTGACAACATCATCCGACATTGATCCCAGGCTTATGCCGGTACCATGCGTTGACGTCGCCACTGCACCCGCCAATTCCTGCATATTGATATCTGGCATATTCAGCAAGGCTAAACCCTCATCCCAAAGAGGCTGCCCAATAGTGGCCAAACGTGAACCTGCTTTAATATCCACCTGCTTGTTTTTTTTATCAATATGCTGCACGCCCTGAAACATAGCCAGTGATACAAGCGTATCACGGGTTGGCACCAAGGAACTGAAACTATGGCCTGCACCGACAAAGCGCATTGACCCCGTTGTTTCTTTGATAATGTCAACCAGTTGATTTTCATCACTCGGCATTAGCCTTCTATGAGGTTGACAGCTCTGATTGCCCGACCAATTACTCCAGGGCGCAGCCTGCAGCTCCTGTAATTTGTCTTTTTTTCCAGGCGCTTTATCATCAGCTCCTGCATAAACAGGAACCACGGTGGATAGAGACGCAGTCGCAGCAGCTTTCAGAATTGCCCTGCGATTTAATTTCAGCTTATTGATATTCATGAATCAAATGCAATCAGAGAGGCGAATTAGGGAACAACAGAAAACGGGTATGAGCTTCATTCTAGACTACAACAGTACGATCGTACAACTTTGAAACCTAGCCCGAATTAGGGCTATTTCCAATTGTTCATCTCGGCGGCAACTGTAGTCAAATCTTGACTTAACAGCTTGTTAAGGGGTGTTCTGGCAAAAGAGTTGCCACGCCATTTGAAACCCGTGCCAACGAACGTTAATATTCCAGCTTGTATCCGCGACTTTTTCACAAGGCAATAAAATGAAAACCTGTAAAGACCTGACCGACATGATTGGCAATACCCCCCTGATATACCTGCGTCAGGTATCGGAACAGACGGGCTGCAATATCTACGGCAAAGCAGAATTTCTTAACCCAGGCGGCTCAGTAAAAGATCGCACGGCACTGGGCATTATTCGAGCAGCTGAAGCCAGCGGTGAATTGCGCCCCGGCGGCACTATTGTTGAAGGCACTGCCGGTAATACCGGTATCGGCATCACCGTTATCGCCAACGCTCTGGGCTATAAAAGTGTAGTTGTCATGCCCCAGACCCAGAGCAGAGAAAAAATCGAAACCCTTGATTTATACGGTGCCGACCTGCAGCTAGTGGCAGGCACCACCTTTGACGACCCCGATCACTACGTACACACCGCCCAGCGCTTAGCGGAAAAGCTGAATGAAAAAGAAGAAAACGGCGCTTTCTGGGCTCGGCAATTTGATAATACGGCCAACCGTGATATTCACTGCGCCACTACTGGAGTAGAAATCTGGCAACAGACCGAAGGCAAGGTGGATGGTTTTATCTGCTCCGTAGGCACTGGTGGCACTGTCGCCGGGGTCAGTCGGGCATTGAAGGAAAGGAATCCCGATATCACCATTGGCATTGCCGACCCCGACGGCTCTGCCTTGTACAATCACTATATGCATGGCGAACTGAAACTAGAGGGCAACTCCATCACCGAAGGCATTGGCATCAGCCATATTACCGGCAACCTGAAGGGTGCAGACATTGATCTGGCCTACAATATCCCTGACGCGCAAGCGATGCCCTATTTGTTTGATCTGCTCAAACACGAGGGTCTGTGCCTGGGTGGCTCCACCGGTGTAAACGTAGCTGGTGCCGCCAAACTGGCACAGGAACTTGGCCCAGGCCATACCATTGTTACCGTCCTGTGCGATTACGGTAATCGTTATCAAAGCAAGATTTATAATCCGGCATTTCTGCGCCGGAAAAATCTGCCCACCCCTGATTGGATAGTTGGTTAAGCTCGTAAAAGGAGCACATCACAACCATTAACTTAAGAGAAATTCAAGTACCCGTAGGGTGTCAATAAGCGCTGCGCTTATTGACACCCTACAGATGGCTTAAGTTAATGGCATTGAACCGCGCGCTATTTTAGCTTTGGGGCATCAAACCGTTTAAACGCTCTACAGCATCAACGTAGCCACTTAATAATTCGAAAACCATTTGCCGGCACGAGCGCTCCTCATTAATCATTCCCACTACCTGGCCTACCGGGTAAAAACCAACTTTTCCAGTATCTGCCACCGTGGCGTATCGATGTGTGCGACGCAAAGCTTCGTTGGTTAGCAACCCTTGTAAGGGCATACCCAACGGATCAGGCGTATCCTCCGCGCCCCATGCATCAGTCCAGTCATTTCGCAAATAACGGGCTGTTTTCCCGGTCCAGGCTCTAGAGCGCACGGTATCCTCGCAGGATGCTTCCAGGTAGCGTTGTTTCTCCGCCTGCTCCGCCATGGCCTCTTCCACCGCCAGCCAGGCAGATCCCATCCAGGCGCCTTGCGCCCCCATAGCCAGTGCTGCCGCAATCTGACGCCCGCTACCAATGCCTCCAGCCGCCAGTACAGGCGTAGGTGCTACCGCTTCAATAATCTGCGGCCATAACACCATGCTACCCACTTCCCCAGTATGGCCACCGGCCTCAGATCCCTGGGCAATTATCACGTCAATACCGGCTTCTTTATGTCGTAGCGCCTGCTTGACCCGGCCACATAAAGCGCCGACCAGGCGACCGCTTTCATGAATACGATCGATAAGATCTTTCGGCGGCGTACCCAGGGCATTGGCAATCATTCTGACTTTTGGGCGTTTCAAGGCCTCTTCCAGCAACGGTGTGGCAGTTGCTTCCGTCCAACCCAACAGCTGAGCACCTCGCTCTTCTTCCGGCAATTCCGGCACCCCGTGTTCACGCAACAGTTGCTCGACAAACTGCTTGTGCTCCTCAGGAATCGCCGCGTCAATCTGCGCCTGCAATTTGGCCGGATCCATTTCACCGATACCCTCGTATTTCTGCGGAATAACAATATCCACCGCATAAGGCCTATCTCCAACATGCTCATCAACCCAGTCCAATTCGACCTTTAGCTGTTCCGGCGTAAAACCAACCGCACCCAGCACACCCAAACCACCGGCCTTGCTCACTTCAACAACAACATCACGGCAGTGAGTAAAGGCGAAAATGGGATACTCGATACCTAATTGTTTGCAGATAGGTGTTTGCATGTTATCTCTCTTGTTTTGATGGATTGATTCTTAATGTCTGTGAAATTGTTTATTCTATACCACGCCTTTCCAATATCGATCAATCGTAAACCATTTCAATATCGCGCCAGATACCTTATGATGCCGCGTTTTATTTGCCAACAACATCTGGAATACGCTATGTCAACAGAAAATGAGTTATCCCTTGATAACGATGAATTGAAAGTCAGCTATGGTTTTGGCCTGCAATTTGGCCAGCAATTGAAACACAATTTTTTTGATGGAATGAATCTTGAAGCCGCTATCGCTGGCATGACCCATATTTTTCAGGGCGGCAAACCGGTATTGAGTGAAAAGGAACTTAACGACGCCTATGCCAATGTCCAATCTCAAATTCAGGCAGCAACCTCTGAAACTGCGAAACAGTGCCTTGAGCTAGGCATGCGGTATATGGAAGAAAATGCCAAACGCGATGGTGTAACCGTCACCCAATCTGGACTACAGTATGAGATTCTGGAAGCTGGTGAGGGCGAAAAACCTGGTGCTGACGCCACCGTGCGGACACACTATCACGGTACTTTTATTGATGGGGATGTTTTTGACAGCTCTGTTGAACGCAATGAACCGGCCGAATTTGGCGTTAGCCAGGTCATACCAGGCTGGACTGAAATCCTCCAGATGATGTCTAAAGGTTCCAAATGGCGTGTCACCATACCTGCCCACATGGCCTATGGCGACGAAGGATCACCACCGGTTATTCCAGGTAACTCAGCCCTGGTCTTTGAAATTCAGTTGATTGATATTATTTAAAACGGACAGCAAAGCCGAGGCTGATTATCGAAATGCCTCGGCCCCATCCTTATTTCCAACTCAGCACAACGTTTACGCCCATTAATACGCAAGAACCTGTCAATTCCGCTATTGCCTAATAGATAACCCTGGATAAAAACACAGTTATCCAGCACCCCATTTTGCCGATAGTACCGACAGAAATTTAATCCTTCATCCATTCCCGACACAGTCTTTGCGAACACTACCGTGCAGATTCTAGAAAATTGTATAGAATATAATGTAATAGCATCATTTTATTACGATTTGTTGAAGAGATAATTTCAAATGGAAGACGGCAACAACAGCCAACCTGATCAAAACTCACCCCAGTCATTCACTGCGGTGAGTTTCGATTATGATCAGAAAAGCAAAATGTTATCGGCCGTCTTAAGCAAGGTAGAGCATGACCCTCAAGTTAATTGGGAGTCTCTCAACCGAATGATTGCAGATAATGGTTATGTATCTTTCAAAATAGAACCCCGGGTGTTGGAAGAGCTGCTCCGCAAAGTCCAGCGTGGCGAAACAGGTACGATGAAGCTGGCGGAAAAACCGGAATACACAGCCATTAAGTTGGTTTATGACGAAGCAACTAGGCGACTGGATGCTGTCCTTAGCGCAACAGATAATGACCCCTGTGTCAGTTGGGCATCCTTGCAGGAGATGATCACAGCAAACGGTTTTGACTCCTGTCAGGTTACAGGAGCCACTCTGCAGGATCTCCTCAAACGGGTTGAAAACAAGGAACAGGGTAGTTTCAAGATTGGCGAGAAGCCCATATTTATCCAAGTCGAATTGGTTTACCACGAAGAAACACGCACCCTTTACGCAGCGCTAACCTCCTGTGAAGATAATCCCCAAATAACACTAAACACCCTGCAAGAAATGATTCGTGAGAATCATTATGAAGATTACCTGAGCAAACCCACAATTCTGCCGGACTTGCTAAACCGCATAACCCGCAAGGAAAAGGGCTCCTTCCCGATCGGAGAAAAACCCGAATTTACAGAAGTTAAGCTTGCGTTTGATGAACATAGCAATCGCCTGAATGCCGTGCTGTCTGCAACGGACGAAAAGCAGGACATCACTCTGGAATCATTACAGACACTGATTACAGACAACCATTATGACAAGTTCTGGTTTGAAAAAGACACCCTGACCAAACTGCTCGACCAAATCAATAAAAAGCAACGGGGCAGCTTTGCTATTGCTGAACGACGTGATGCCGCCATAACCATAGAAATATCAGACGACGAAATGTCTGCCACTATCAGCACAATTCGTGCCTACGGTGGAAAATCCTTAGATAAAATGGCTTTGAAACAAGCGGTTATCGATAACGGGATCAAAATCAAATTATGTGAAAAAGAAACTTTAAAGAAAACACTTAAACAGCCCAGCGTTGAAAATCTCCTACTTGCCAAAGGCAAACCACCACATGACGGCGAGGACAGCAAATTTACCCCTCTTGTTGAGGAAGTAATCTATCATGCACCCAAAGCTGATAAGAAAGGAATAGTCGACCTGCATGATATTCAGGATTTCACCCTGGTAGAGATCGGTGCCCCACTGATGCGGCGAACACCGGCCACAGCTGGCACTGCTGGTTGTAACGTTAGGGGTGAAGTGGTACCCGCCTCAGCCGGTAACGAAATTGATTTTATGGACGATATGGACGGGGCCACCCTTGATCCAAAAGACAGCAATCTGCTTATCGCCAAATCCAAGGGTCATCCCTTAATTAAACCCAATGGTGTGCGCATTGATAAGACATTGAAAGTCACCAACGTAAACGTTGTAACAGGCAATATCGAATTTGATGGCTCCTTGCTGGTCACCGGCGATATCGCATCAGGCATTGAGGTCGATGTCACCGGTAGTGTCATAGTGAAGGGGATCATCACACGAGCGAAAGTGAAGACTGGTAATGATATCACGGTCGGCGGCGGCATCATCGGTGGTGGTGGTGGTGGCGGTGGAGAGAGCAGCAGTCATGAAGATCACTCGATGATAGAAACTCACATCGAGTCAGGTGGCACCATCACCGCGCAGTACGTTAGCTATTCAACGATAAAGGCTATCGGTGTTATTGCGATCAAAGAATACATCAGCCACTGTGAAGCAGAATCCGATTCCCAGATTTTACTGGGGCAAAATGGAGGAAAGGGGCGCATCATTGGCGGTTACTGCCACGCCAAAGAGACAGTAATTGCAAAAGCACTGGGCTCGGAAGCAGCCATAAAAACATTTGTCAGTGTCGGTTATTCAGCAAAGCTCAAGCAGGAATACGATTTTTTGTCTGAAGAACGTAACAAGAATCAGAAGCAGATCGAACAAATCAGCAATGTACTCACTCAACTGGCTGAAGCACACGAACACTCAGCGTTGCCCCCTGGCAAGGTCGAAAAAGCCAAGCTGATGAAAAACAATATTATTCTCCTTACCGAAGAAAATAAAAAAATCACAGAAAGGCAGGAATCGATGAAATCCGCTTTCAAGGAAACCGTTGATGCCAAGATTATCATTAAAGAAAATCTTTACCCCAATATCTTACTTGCTGTCAACGGCGCAGAATTTGAGAACAGGAAAGAGAACAAAGGCGGAACGTTCACGCTGCAGGGCAAAGATATCAAGTGGGAAACTAGTGCAGCGTCTCATTGATTCTTCCCTCGTAATTGGCAATTCAAAGCGCTATAAATAGAGCTTATAATGAAGCCTTGTAGGGTTTTTGTTTCCAAGCATCTAGATGATATATAAAC
>PIVM01000165.1 GCA_003353945.1 Gammaproteobacteria bacterium | reverse complement strand
TTAATCACCACGCCTACCATAAAGACGTTCTGCTTCAATTTTTACTGCTGTGAACCTGGTGCAGCACGAAATGCCAGTGCTGCCGAGCCAAATTTATTGGGTTTTCGGTCAGGCACTATGTTGTTACCAAACTTGGATTGGCGATGGGTTGAGCCTGGCCTGAATGTTGAGCGAATCCGATCGTGCCACTAGAAAGATTACGAATAATTAATGTATTAATGTGAATTTAGGCCTTGGGTTCTGAAATCGGAGATATAAGCTTACCATTATGGGTTCAGGGAGCGATCCAATAGCTATCACGGAGGACAAGCATTTATCTATGCCTGATGGATGAAAAACAACTTTTATCTATTAGCATTATTTTCAAAATTGAGTTTATTGGCCTTTAAGGTCATTAGTTTTGCATTAACTAAAGTGGTTAATGCTGATATTTTCTGAGCAAAATGTTTCTATCGGTTTTGCTCGGTACATTTCATAAACGTATTTGGCAGTGTTAGCTGACCAATCGAAGTTGCGCATATTCTAGAAAAATGGATTTTATATCGTCTGTATGGCGAGATGTCATCTCGTCAACGACAAATGGTCGTCGTAGTTTTTGGAAAATCTATCTCAGCAGAAGGTTCTCAAAAACCAATTTTCGCCAGTGCAATATTGCCCTGGCAGAGGACCGCTATTATGAATGAATTTGTACTATTTTCAATTGTTCTAAATGTAGATTATTTGTTGTCAGCAACCTGGTTTGATTTAGATGGTGATCGGTTTAATGATGAACATAAATCGCAAAGACGGTATCTTAAATGCATTCTTCAGACTATAAGAAAGCTGTTAAGGCCTGTTGGTATTTCACCAAATATGATTAAAAACAAACTACGGTTCCCGGTTGTAGAGGGGAAAATTTCTTCATTGAATATAGTCTTTGATCCCGAAAAAACGCAGGATGGATTGAGTGAGG
Organism: Gammaproteobacteria bacterium; assembly: GCA_003353945.1. GTDB lineage: Bacteria > Pseudomonadota > Gammaproteobacteria > Pseudomonadales > PIVM01 > PIVM01. The sequence goes on along the minus strand of PIVM01000165.1, from coordinate 7,231 downwards.
AATTTGCAGAAGAGATGCATCACACAATAAAAACATTTTTTGCTGATGTGCGCGACAAATTGGATCAGAGCGCCATACTATCCGAACGTGGAATTATGCACAATTTTAGTAGTGATCCTGGGGATATCGACAGGGAGGGCATTGTATTCTCGGATAGCGAACTGACCGCAAATATTGCTCCATCGATATTAGGGTTTTCTGGTGGTGAAATGGATATATGCATCGTCGTGGGGGATGAGCAATTCATGTTGAAAACCAGTAGCTCGCAATACAAAAGTTAGGAAAATACGGATAGTGAATTGGAGGCGGATGGAACGATCCGCTATGTCGACGATGTTGACAATGTTCTATATTTGATTCCTGATGACAACAAGCATGGCAAAAAAAAGTTGATTGTGTTCGATGAAGGTATGAGGGAAGGCCTAATTGATTTTCAAAAATCATTTGTGGAAGTCTCGATCGTTGCGGAGGATATTCGCGAGATTTACGATGGTGGAGCTAAGCCGATTTGGAAAATAAAGGAATTTAAGAAGAAGAAAAAAACCGATCGGGGACAGACCCAACTACATTTTGATAAAAAAGGAGACTAATAAAAATTAGAAGAGCAGGATGCCTGTACCTCCACCGCAGTACAGTGTGATGGGGTGCAGGTTTTTTTCTGAATTGAATCATAACGTGATTATATTAGTGCCGATAACAGGGTTGGCGTTGTGTATTAAACTGATGCCAAATACATTGGTATGGTACACTTGGACCCTGTAAATAATTTGTGTATCTGCTCCACGAGAGCATAAAAAAGTTGGGGCAAAACACTAAACAATTATGCCACCTTTAACTCTGGCAGCCCTTGGGGCGGCACTGACAAGTTAAGTGCTTCTAGGTGATAATTGCCGGATGAATGGATCAGCAAACCTATAAAAACGACACCGATTTCCATCTGAAATTATTCAATATGCCGTTTGGCTCTATCATCGGTTCAATTTGAGTCATCGAGATATCGAAGATTTATTGGCTGAACGAGATATTGACGTGAGCTATGAATCTATTCGTCTGTGGTGCAACAAGTTTGGACCTCGGTATGCTAGGCGATTGAATCGTCATCACCAAGGTTTCGGCGATACATTCTTTATCGATGAGGTTTTTGTAAAGATCCGAGGTAAACAGCAGTACTTGTGGCGTGCGGTGGATCAAGAAAGCTTGCCCCGCGAAGTGTTTTGGGTATGGTGACGTTATCGATATATTATTACAGTCCCGCCGAGATGGTAATGCCGCAAAGCGTTTTTTCAAAAGACTGTTCTCTAAGAATCATGGTGAGCCAAGAACAATAGTGACGGACAAATTGAAGAGTTATGGTGTTGCGCATCGGGAGCTAATCCCAGATGCAATTCACGATAAATCTCAGTATGCCAATAATCGAGCTGAGCTTTCACATCAGCCGACGAGAGTTCGAGAGAGGGGTATACGTCGATTTAAATCGGCGCAGCAGGCTCAGCGTTTTCTAAGTGTTCATGCGGTAGTCCATAGTTTGTTTAACCTGGCTCGTAATCTGGTTTCAGCAGAACACTACCGAATGCTCAGGCAAGGAGTCTTTGCGTCTTGGGAAAAGGCTGCAGCAGCATAGAAGTCAGTTCAGCTCAAATTTATGACGATGAACGACTTAACTTGTCAATACCTGGATGATCGGTGATAAAGCTCTCTCTATGGTTTAGAACCGGATTTGGTATTTTTCTTTCTGGAGCGTCGTATTGATTTTTGATTTGTGCTAGCCCAACTAACAAGTTCTAAAAGAGGTGGCATTACAGACTTACCAACTGATGTTAAGGAGTATTCAACTCGGGGAGGTATTTCTGGGTAGACAACTCGATTTACATAGCCGTCGCATTCTAGTCGTCGTAAACTCGATGTGAGCATGCGCTGAGAAATCTTATCAACTACTTTTTTTATTTCCCCAAAACGGCGGGGTCCACTGCGCAAAGAAAAAAGAATCAACATAGACCATTTATCCGTAATTCGGGACAGCACATCTCGAATTGGACAGTTCTCGTCTGAAATAAATATCTCAAGCTCGCCCTCATGTTTCTTCATCATTATGTCCAATAGTTACTTTAGTGTGCCTAACTATCAATATAGTGCCATATTGACACCTTACATTCAAACCGGCATCTTAGTATACATTAGAGACTATTAGAGAGATTTGGAACAACTTCAATTAACTCAAATAACTGCTGCAGAATATTGCTCTAATAAAAGGCGATATTAGGAACTAGTTAGACATAGGAGCAAATAGACCAATGAACCCACCTAAGAAAGTACTTTCGAATGACATTATCGGTTTGGAACTGGAGCCAGTAGAAGTAGAGTGGTCTGACAATGACACGATGTTATATGCGCTTGCAGTTGGTTGTACTCCTGATGAGGATTTGGATTATCTCTATGAAGCAAAAGGGCCTAAGGTACTACCCACCTTCGGTGTGGTGCCTTCTCTAGAGAACATTATCAGATTATCGGAAACTATAGAGCTGGATATTATGAATATACTTCATGGAGAACAGTCAATCGAAATGTATCGTGCAATTCCTCCTAAATCCAAAAAAGCTGTGGCAAAAGGAAGGGTGGAAAATATATTTGATAAGGGTGCCTCTGCAGTAATTTCGGTCGACTGCGAAATAACGGATGAAGATGGGCCTATTCTCAAAACCAATTCGAAGATATTTGCCATAGGTGCGGGAGGCTTTGGTGGAGAAAGAGGCCCCTCGGCTAAGGGCGTAAATATGCCGCCTGACCGAAAACCTGATCACACTGTTAGTTTCAAGACCTTACCTCAACAGGGCGCATTGTACCGATTAACTGGCGATCGCGTCCCACTTCATATTGATCCAGAATTTGCAGTCATGGCGGGTTTCAAAGCTCCGTTTATGCATGGTCTATGTACTTATGCGATATCCGCTCGTGCTATTATTAACACTCTCTGTAATAGAAATCCTGAAACCTTTCTTGGTTTTACTGGCCGATTTTCCGATAAGGTTTGGTTCGGTGATGAAGTGCTTACGAAGATATGGCGACTTGAGCATGGTGAAGCAATTGTCCAGGCAGAGAACCAAGAAGGCACTATTGTTATTTCTCAAGCCAGGGCAACATTTATAGAGTAGCTGCTGTTAAGAAGCTTGACTAAATTAATTGAATATTGCCTCTTGTTTTTGGGCCAGCAGTTCGTATTGGACGTTTATACATCTTATATCGAATTTTAGAAGGTGTCGTTAGAGTGGAAATAGGTCAAGGAACCTAGTGCAAAATTGGCTGTTGCATGAAGTATTAAAATTTGAACTTTTTATTATTCTTGCAGAGGGGGCGTAAAGTGAATGGCTGCTACGGCGTGAGAAACGGTCTCAAAATACCCATTTGTGACCCATAAACTTTGCTTTGTAGGCTTTATATGCCTTGCATCGACTGGCTCGAAAACGTTTTTCAACAGCCGGCTGATGTGGTTCAGAGTAAATTGGCGACTACACGTCGTTTTAAGAAGGCCCGCAATTTGCTATCAGACTCTTTATAACGCCCAGGGAACAAAATCAATGAAATTGCTATTCGCGATATCATTTCACCCACCTCATCGGCATGGATCTCAAGTAGTGGGTTGGCATCAATTACTGGCTTCAAGGCAATCTTCATAAATTCGCTGGTCATTTCATCGGAAAAGGCCCTGCTGCCAAGAATCAGGTTACATTCGGGGTCAAAGGCCAGGGGCAGAAATTCATGCTGAGGGAATTCCTTGTAAATATAAATAATTCCTTCGATTATCTGTTTTTCTGCAGATCTGAAACGACTAACATGCCGTGCTATTGATTCGGCGAACTCCAGGCCTATGTAGTCCATTCCCGTCAGAAACACATCGGTCTTACTCTTGTAATATTTGTACAGCGTTGGTCTTGTTACCCCTGCCTCTTTGGCGATGTCGCTCATAGAGGTGCGCTCCAGCCCCAGTTTTTTGACACAAGCGAGAGCTGCTTTGGCCAGTTGCTGCCGCGCTTCTTTCTCCGTTTTGGGGCGATTCCCAGACCACAGGGGCTTGTTCATTAATAAATCCTAATTTTACAGATATTAAATATCTGTTAAAGTTAAAAATATAGCTTACGCCAGTGATCGATGAAATCAAAGCTCATAAGGATGCCATTATGACGAAAACCACCTGGGATCATCAAGTTGACGTGTTGGTCGTTGGTTCCGGTAATGGCGCCATGACCGGCGCAATCTGTGTCCATGATATGGGTGCCGGCGAAGTATTGCTTATAGAGAAGGGTGAGCGTTTCGGCGGCTCCAGCGCTTTATCGGGTGGTGGCGTCTGGGTGCCTGGCAACCGTTATGCACAGGAAGCGGGCGCACAAGACTCATTTCAAGAGGCGCTGACATACCTCAAGAACACCAGTCCTCAGGGTTTGGTGCCTAAAAGCATGATTACCACGTATTTGAAAAATGCGCCAAAAATGATCGATTTTTTGCATGAGCGCACAAGAGTACGTTATATCAGTCTAGCGAAATATCCAGATTATTTTACTGACCAACCTGGAGCCAAAACGGGGCATCGATCGTTGGAGCCAGTACCCCTGAAGCTGTCGGACCTAGGAGATGAAGAAAATAAACTGCTCGATGGCGGAGCTCTGTATCTGTTCTACAAATTTGCGTTTACACAAACTGAAGTGCAAGTTCTGATTCCGCGCCTCAAAGGCTGGATATCAATATTGGCTCGATTGGCGTTGGGTTACTACCTCGATATTAAGTGGCTGCTAAAAGGATACGGCATCTCCAGGCGGGCAACAGCCGGGCCTGCAGGCATTATTAGCTTACGCTTATCCATGCGTGATAGAGATATTCCCATGTGGTTAAACACTGAAATGGAAGACTTGATTTCAGAAGAAGGGCGTGTTGTGGGCGCTGTTGTTAATAAGCAGGGCAAGACACTAAGAATAAAGGCGCGTAAAGCAGTCTTGTTGGCTGCGGGAGGTTTTGAGAAAAATCAGGCTATGCGCGAGAAGTATTTGCCGAAACCAACAAATACCCTATGGAGTGCCGGTTGTGGCACCAATACTGGTGATGCGATCCGAGCGGGGCAAAGCTTAGGCGCCAAAACAGCGCTAATGAATAACGCGTGGTGGTGTACGACAAAAATGATCCCCGACAATGAGCCGTTTTTGAGTATAGTTATCAAATCACTTCCTGGCACTATCGTTGTCAACAAAGCAGGCAAGCGTTTTAGCAATGAATCGCAAAACTACATGTCATTTCTGAAAGAAACGTATAAGCAGCACACTGACAAAACCCCCTGTTTGCCTTGCTATATGGTTTTTGATGAAACATTCAGAAAAAGGCGCAGTCCATGGCCGCAGTTGATCCCTGATTTTTTTTCCTTTAAGAAAAAATGTTATGACACCGGTCTGATTGCTAAAGGCAATAGTATCAGGGAGCTTGCAAAAAATATGGGCATAGACCCGGATGGGCTGCAGGCTACGATAGAGCGCTTTAATCAATTTGTTGATAGTGGAAAGGATGAGGATTTTCAACGAGGCGATGCAGCGTATGACCGTTACTACGGTGATCCGGAGGTCAAACCCAATCCCTGTCTGGGCAAGATCAGCAAGCCGCCTTTTCATGCAACCATGCTGCAGGCTGGCGATATTGGTACGCAGGGCGGTTTGGTCATCAACGAAAACGCACAAGTAATGATAGAAAATGATGAGGTCATCGACGGTTTGTATGCCTGTGGTAATTGCGCTGCTGCGGTATTGCCTACCTATCCAGGACCGGGATCTACACTGGGGCCGGCAATGACCTTTGCTTACCAGGCGGCCAAGCATATTACCCGGTGGGGTGACCAGGAAGGACCATAAATAGGGCTTTCTGCATATTCTTGATGTTGAGTATTGATATGGGAAATAGCAAAGTAGAAAAAATTGATATGTTGGATAGAGCGTTCACTAACTTTATGACGGTTATGAAAATAATCATTACTCGTGTCAATCTTTGGGTGTTGGAAAAATCAAACGGTCGTTGGGGTAATAGCTTCTTAGGTAAAAAAGTATTATTGCTTCATTCCACTGGATTTGTAACAGGCAAGCAGCGGATAACGCCACTATTCTATCTTGCCGATGCTGATAAGGTCATTTTGGTTGCCTCCAATGCGGGTACGGATAAAGATCCGGCGTGGCTCAGAAATTTACAGGTTGATCCGAAGGTCAAAGTTAACATTAACGGTAAAGAAATGCGGATGCAGGCGCATACCGCTGAAACGGATGAATATCAACTTTACTGGCCTAGAGTGACAGAGATGTTTCCGACCTGGGAGAAAATACAGGAAAAAAGTGCACGTAAGTTTCCAATCGCAATATTGGAGCCTGTATTGTAGGATGCACTTAACTGAGAGGGTGCGCTGATGGTATCAAATTGGCATTGATATGAATATCAATATACTTTTTATTAGTAATTTTCCGGTGTCTTATTAGCCTGCTCAATTGTAGCCTATGTCTTTATTGTGCCTAATTTGAAAGCATTATCTCACAATAGGCAACTTGCAATTTGTTTATCACCGCAAATGTTCCGGTTGATGGCACTGGGATTACTTCACCCGTTATTATCTCCTGGATTGTCAATGGATTTTGCTGCTCCAACGGTTGCCGTTGATGTATTAGTATCGTTGACCGCAATGGGTTCAGTATTGTTGCTTCATCACAACAATCCAAAGGGAAGAATTCTTGCAATATTCACTATTATTCTGGGTATTCTTCATATCGTAATATCTGGATATGCGGCGCCCACTTATAAATTTGCTGAGCATCTTAATGCACAATGGTTTATCCCTGTCACGCTGGGTCCCATTATGCTGGTGTCACTTTTCTTGTCTTGTGCAGTATTACTAAAGAAAGCCGATGATAATACGATCTGAAAAGGAAAACGACTGGGAAGCAGTCTATGTCATTAATTCATCTGCGTTTGAAACGTCCGCGGAAGCGGAGCTTGTCAACACGTTGCGAGAAAGTGTCGCGCAGATCATTTCTCTGGTCGCTGAACATAACAAAAAAATTATCGGGCATATACTCTTTTCACCGATTACGCTATCTGGTCATCAAGGTGTCAAGATAATGGGGCTTGCTCCCATGGCAGCCATTCCTGAGCATCAGAGACAAGGCGTGGGTTCTGAACTCGTTCGAGCCGGCATAGAGGAATGCAAGAAACGTCGCTA
>PIVM01000164.1 GCA_003353945.1 Gammaproteobacteria bacterium | reverse complement strand
GACACTCTGGACTTTTAATCTCATTATGTATGTGCGCCAATGTCAGCTTGATGTTCTTGTCCAACTGAAATCACACAATTTTGACCCCAGAATATGCTGACTATGAATTTTAATGGAATTACACCCACGAAGTCAATTAAGTCCATATGGTGGCCATCGGCCATATGGAAATTGCCATTCGTGATGCCTCTATCCCCTACCATGGGCCCGATCATGCAGTGGCGTCTTATTGTGCTTTATTTTCCCAGGATGCTTCATCACCCACCGCATGATCCCATTACGAGTCATAATCTTTTTTACATTAACCCCCTCGTGCTGGGTACATGTTAATTATGCTCTTTTGGCGTTTACTGGTTCATTTGAATTTACATTACGTAATCCTCATATTTAGATGGTAATCGAACCTCACGCCCTGATCGCGTACGCGTTATACCGTCATCTGCGGGAACTACCTCCTTCGCAGCTTGACAAGGGGTTTCGTTAACCCCCTGGTTGCCCGCGTCCGAGCAATCGTCCTCGCGTTCGTAATACAGTGTGCCGATTTCATCGCTGAATTGGACACGCGTGTTTACCGAAGGCTCCGGCAGATCGATATTGTGATAAACCACTTTCGGGTCTATATAACGCTGGTAAACCTCCTCTATTGAACGCGGTTGATCGGGCGGGTTGGACTGGCCGCCCGATTTTGGAGACAACATTTTCTTCCACCATGGTTTTTCAATTTTTGGAAGATTTAAAGCGTCTCGCTTTTTGTGGAACCATTTGTTTGTTAAATGGTTATAGTACATGATATCTTTGTATGATCGATCTACCGATACGCCTACAGGAAGGTCATGGTCAAAAGTTTCCCCGATCGGATGTATCGCGCTTGGATAACGGCACTCCGCCGCGTATTTTCCACCGCTTGCTGCCCTACTGCCTTTGAGACACGATCGCAATGGACGCGCTGCCGGCCGCAAAAAATCATACGGGTCGCATTCCTCCAAACTGATGGACAAATCATCTTGTCTCGCTCTCCACAAGGCGCGTGCCGTGTTAATATTGCCGGCTGCAACAAATTCCTCCATCAGTTTTAGGAACGCGCTATATTGAGCTTTGCGAAGCTGCTTATTCCAATAATGCACCTCAAGGTTTGCAATTGGCAATTCGTCCAAATTGCTACGGTCTGGTTTCAAATTGACCGGCTGTGATGTCAATTGTTCATTCGAACCGCTGTCGTTCAGTATGTCAACTTCCTCAGCAAATTTAACTGATTTTTTCACTTTTGGCTTATTCAAATCGCTTTTTTCATATTTGTCCAAAATGTTTTGAAATGCTGAGGTGCTTAATTTTGGCAAACTATCTTTCAATTCCTGCAGTTCGCATACTTGTTGCTTCAATTTGTCCTGCTCATCGCGCTCCCGCTTTGCTTGTTCGGCAGCTTCGGCCCGCGATCTTGCCGCTAACATTTCTTGTGCCTGTTTCTTAGTTTGTTGACCCTCGATCGATATCCGTCGGCCTTGGGGTAACAAACGACTCGTTTGTAGGTCGCCTGTATGCTCTCGTGGCGGGGGCTTGTCATGGGCAATCACATTTTCGTAGATCGGCTCGCTTTTAGTCCCGCTCGATTTCTTGGGATTTTGTGTAACAATCATCTCCCCGACATTCTTGAGCATAGGCTGGCCTCGGATCGCTTCCTCCAAACTGGTTGACTTTGCACTTCCGGTTCCGTCCTTTGGTGTCAAGGTCACCTCCAGTTTGGATGGTTTCGCCGGCTTACAGCTAACGATCGCTTTTTCCAATGCCGATGGCTCTGGTTCAGGCTGCTCATCCATTTTCTTCATTGCCTTTTCCAATACGCTTAATTCATCCGCATTTGTCTTGCTCACTTCCGGTTCCTTTTTCTTGACCTTGACCGGTTGGGGCTCTGCCGTGTTCCTTCCCGTAAGAGCTAATTCCAACCGTCTTGATCTTTCCAACGCTTCCTGCTTGGCTTTAGCAGTCGCCGGTTCGCTGCTTCGGGCACCGCATCCCATTCCGACACCGCCTATAAAACCACCTGCGTGATTCGAGACGTCGTCTGTGGGACCCTCCGTGAACGGTGCCTCATCCCCACCCCTAGAGGTTACCACGGGTGTGTCGTCTGTTGAGACAACTTGGGGATCATAACAGCTCTCGCCCGTCGACGTCACGGCCCATGGATGAATCGACTCGTTTTGTTGTTGCGCGTCATCATTCCCGTGCCGCGTTTCGTTCGAATCATCTCTATCCCGAGTTAGCATGGGCCCATTGATTTCTGGGGTTTGAATGGGATCTTTCCATGGCACCCCGAAAATTTTCTTGTGATCGAGCCTGGCAAGTTTATTCATCATTTTCACGCATTTCAACAGCTCAGCACGACGCTGCTCATCGTCTTCTGATTCCCTGTCTTCCATTTGTGCAAACTCCGCTAAAACTTGTTCCAGGCTTTCCCGCCAAATTCGTAGTCTTTCCATCCAGCGGTCGATTCTAGCTGTTTCGTCCTCCTGCTCTGGTTGGTGGGCTTGTGTTTTCTTGCCCTTCGCTCGCCCCCTCTGCTCGGAGCGGCGGTTTGATCGTGTATACATGACCTCGGCCGGCCCTGTCGCTGATAACGGGGAGAGGTCTTGACCTTCCGGTGATGGATCGTGTTCACCCGCATAATGGTCTCGTTGCTCCTTTTGCCAAGGTCCGGGTGTGTCCGCCCGCCTGTCCTCCCATGGGAAAAGGCAGCGGTCATCCCAGAAAGTTCCCTCATCCCCCTCAGGGGCCCTTACTCCGGCTTTCTCGTACATTTCAGCTGTTCCTGGCGTCGTGTCCCCCACAGGAGGATCACTGTCTTGCCATGACACCACTTGCGCCATCATATCCTGGGGTTCGCCCTCTGGTCTTATTATGGCATGGATATAACGCCTAAGTCTGTCAGAATGTACGGGATTGGAACTGATTTTACCATTCTTGTTTTTAATCATGTACAACGATTGCGATAGTCGCTGGGTAATTTCCACAGGGCCTTTCCATAACACTGACAATTTGTCTGATTGATCTTTTGTTCCGCGCACAACGTAAACCCAAACCAGGTCACCCGGGTCAAAGTTCTTGACCTTAGCAAACCTGTTGTGTTTTGCAAGCAAGAACTCATGTGTTTTGGCAAGGTTTGTGCGAACTATGCTGTGGATTATTGCCTGTCGGTAACGCATGTTTTTCACAAAACTGTCATATCCTTTCACGCGCCAATCAAAAGCGGGGATGACACTATTTGCGTTTTGTGCTGGCATAGAAGCAACCATAAGGTCAAGGGCACAATAGCCACTCGTATTAATTTGTGGGCTCTTGTTTAAACCGAACTGTACTGCTTTCAAAATGCTGGGCCACTGATTTTGGGGCCTCCCTAGCAAATACAATTTTAGCTTGGACCGAAGTTTCTTTATAGTCAATTCAGCCGCGCCGTTGCACGCATGTTTATGGCTCGGTGAGAACACCAATTCCATCCCATAATGCTTTTTCATAGCTAAATTGACCTTTGATTTGAATTCCGATCCACAGTCACACATCCACATTTGGGGCAATCCGAATTGACACATAATTTCGCTATGCAAAAGTGATGCAACCGTCGCAGCCGAAAGTCGCTTTATTGGGGATAGGACCACATACCGAGAAAAGTTTTCTACTGCCACCAAAACATAACGATAGTGTTCCTGTGACAATGGCAAATGCATTATATCCAATGACCATAAGAAGCCCATGCTCCCTGTATTATAGCGCGTCATTTTACTACGTGTGGCACGTGGCAAATGCGTTAGTTGACATACGCATGCGGCTACGTAATTCTTGATGTCGGTCAGCATACTTGGCCAGTATGCGGTCTGTATTACTTTAGCCACTGTCTTTTTAATACCGTCATGGCCTTCGGATATGGGTGCATGCGCTTGGCGGATCGTGTCACCTATCATGGACTGTGGTAGGACCGGGACCTGAGCAATTGTTTTACCTGCATGTCGTTTAGGTATTATGGAAAAATGCATCAGGACATCCTGTTCGATGAAAAACTTATCATATGTTGCCGCAATCCACCGACCTAATGTCTTATCTCTAGGCAATTGTTTTGTTTTCAAAAACGCGCCCATAGCTTTACAGAATTTATCGGAGGATTGTTCTGTTATCAGTTTAGCTTTGTCAATGACCGGTAACTGCTGGGTGCAATTCCAGTCAATAATCAAATCTTCATCATCATCAAAAGACAGTCCGATATCGGCAGGTTCACTGTCCGGCCAATCTGCTGGATCCGCTGAATTTCCAGGCAGCTCTATTCCTAAATCAAAATCTTCATCAATTTCTGGTGTAGGCATTTTTGATTGTTTTGCAAAAAGCCGCTCACGGACACGCCCGCTTACAACGCGCTTTGCCATCGCTCGTGTCAGCGCCATCACCCGGCGTGCGCGCGGCCGATGAGCGCTGGGCTGCCCGCTCGATGCTGGCTGCTGCTGCTTTAATTTATGCGAGCAGCCGATGTCGTCGTGCGCAAGTCCCGCCCCTTTGTCCGGATTTTTCTCGGCTCCGCTGTCATTCATGCTCGCCGGCGCTGGTGTCGCTGGCTGCCACGCGGGGGCAGCAGCGTCCAGCTTTGATCGGCTGGCCAGCTCGGCATCGCGTTGTGACAGCTGATCGGTGGACTTGCTCACTGGTTTTCCGTCGCTCTTATCCAGGGTCTCAGGTCTCAATTCACGGTTTTGTCCCTGGATTGGCTCTTGGTCCGATGTCACCAGTCTGTCGCTGTTGATTTCGTTAGCACCATGGGTTGCTGGGTTGCTCTCTTGGATTTCGTCCGCTGTGGGACCCGCCGTGGTCACGTCAGGTCTCACCTCACAGGCTCCCGGAGCTCCTGGGAGGATTTGCACCTCCTCGGAAGTGGTTCCGGGTGCCTTGACGATTTTGCCTCCCGGAGTCTTGCCCTCCACAGAGGTGACTCCGGGAATTTCACCCGCATCATCCCCTACATCCACACGCGGTGGGCGTAAGGCCTTCTTGTACTTTTCAGGTCTCTCTGCTTTTCGCTGGGCAGTGATTTCCGCGTACTCCTTGACCGTCATGTCCGGTCTCATGTCCAGGTCGTCAAAATCCACCCTGCTGAGTGAATCTGCGTGCTGCAATCGCTCTCCTGGCACATACACGACTTTGTATGAGAATCTCTGGATAGCCAATGACCATCTGGCTATTCTGCTATTAGCCCCGACCTTCATGCTGTTCATGAACGATAATGCGCGATGGTCGCTCTTAAGAATTATCCTACGGCCCGCGATAAAATCATGAAATTTCGTCAAACCGAAGATTATTCCCAAGCATTCGCATTCAGAAATTCCATAGTTAAGTTCTTGTGCCTGCAGGCGCCTAGAGGCATAGGCAACTGGTCGCTCAACCATGGAAGAATCCACTTGTGACAAAACCGCAGCTATCGCCCTAGTACAAGCGTCGGATGCGATTATGAAGGGTTTATCATAATCCGGAAAGGCCAGTATGGCTGGTCCGGCCAAGATGTGTTTAATGGCCCTAAATGAATCATCATGAACTTTCGTCCAACGAAATTCTTGGCCTTTCTTAATTAGGTCATACAAATAGCTTGCGTGACATGTCACGGATTCTGAATTCGGAGCATACCACTGTACTAAACCCATAAACCTCTGCATTTCCTTTTTATTTCTTGGGACCGGAAATTCCAACACTGATTTCAATTTTTCGGGGTCAACTTGAATGCCATCAGGGCTGATCTTTTTCCCTAGGTACACCAAGGTGTGTACCATTACCCTAGCCTTTGCAGGTTTAAGTTTTAACCCCACCGATTCCAATCTTTCCAGAAAATCGATGGTGTTTTGTTTGGCAACTTCAAAACTCCCCCCGGTCACATATAAATCATCTATGTAAACGTAAATCTTGCCAGCGATCACTAAATCGTGCATAAGCCTCTCCAAAAGAGAATGAGCCCAAATGGGGCTACTTGCCAACCCCATTGGTACCCTGAGATAGGAAAACCCCCCTGTGGGGCCCCCCAAGGTGCATTTCTCACTAGCTGATTTTGACAAAGGTAATTGATGAAAGAATGAAGTCAGATCGTACAAACTTTGGTATGCTACTTTATCTGCCGTTAGATCCCGTCCAAATTCTGTCAATTTTGGAAGTGGATGTGCTGGTACTGATTCTATTACTGCATTTAACCTTCTCAGATCCGTCACTAGGCGCCAGCTGCCATCCTTTTTGGACACCAAAAGACAAGGAAAACGCCATGCCGTCAACGCAGGGCGCAGAACACCCTGTGCGACAAGTTCATCAATTTGTGATTGCAATATTTTCCTTTTTTCAGCATTCATAGGATAGGGATGGACAAAAATCGGTTTAGATGCACCCGTATCAATGTCAAGCGGTTCCACGTTTGCCATTGATAATTCTGATTTTTTATTTGCAAAAGCTTTTCGATGGGTTTTAAAAACCTCCATCATTATTCTCTTTTCTTTTTCTGTGCACATACTGTCACTCATATCAATTTGGGGATATGAGTCGTCGTATTGCCAATTTTCTGGAGGACTTTCTGTGCCGAAATCTCCAAATAAATCGTCCTCATTAACCAAATCGTTATGGTTCATTGTTTCTGGACCTAAATATGTGCCTTCAGCACCCATCAAATTCATTTTTTCATCATCCTCCCCCCCTCTAAAATGCTCGTTTTCATCTTCTATGTAGTCCTGCAATGGCGTGAACTGGGCCAGTGGAGTTTTATTATCCAGGAGAATTGGCTTGTCTGTATCATTTCTACAGACGATGCTTGGACTGTGTTTATCATCAACGTAATCGAGACAAGGTTCAAGTTTTCGGGCCGCCATATGTAAACGATCTACTATACCTAGAAACCTAGTTCCCGATGGTATGCCTGAAGGCCTATGCAGCGGGATGACTGCTTCAGTATGGGGAGGTATAGCGATATCATGTGTAGCACACAATACTGACCCCGGCAACTGCGGTAGTGTCAATGTATTATCACCTGCATGATATATTGCTCTCAAATCTGCTAAAGTATCTCTTCCCAACAGAAGCAAGTCTCTTTGACAATCATTACTGACCAAAAATCGAATATTTATTGGCCTATTTTCTAGTGTGAATTCAACATAATAAACGTCCGAAAAATGCACCCTCTTCCCGTCAACGCCAATAGCAGTACATTCCCCTGGCTTTGGTTTCTCCCCTTTTCTTACAAATTCAGGATTTAATTTTGTCAATCGGGCCCTACTTGCCACAGTGAACGCAGATCCTGTATCAATAATGACTGATTCTATTTGATCACCAACATTCAATTTAATACAGCCAGAATTGGAATCTATTTTTGCTATAGTGACGCTGTCGCCATCTAGCACATCACAACGATATGACATATAACCATCCATTTTCTCAATATCATCAGTACTTTGGCATGCAGCATTTACATTCGTGTCCGAATTATGTGCATTTACATCTGAATCAATCATGTCATGAATATTTACAGTATTTGGATCAATCACCTGGATGTCATAATCAGGTGGATCAATTTCCTCACGTAAATCATCTATATCAAATTCATGCATATACTTATCATAAAATGGCATGGTAAATGTCTCGTCTTCTTTGTCGTCCTGTGGTGTGGGCTCACTGTTGACTTCTGGGCTGTGACCGCATGTTGGACACACGCCGTCACTGTCCACTGTTGGTGGCCTGAATTTTGGCTCCCGCCGACCAGAACGGTTGCCAACCCAGCCACCTCCACGGCCGCGACCGACGTTCTGCCTGCCAATATACGGTGGCCGGTGATGAACGTGCGCTGCCATGGTTCGAAACTGTTCCGTCTTCATCTGCTTCCGCAACGAAAATGCGTCCGCTTTTTCAGTCGGTCGTTTCTTGTCACCCTCGTTGCTGTTTGTCGCGTAGCGAGTGCCGAATCCACGGCCACTGCTACCGCCGTTCAGACGGCCGCCACGGCCACGGCCGACTCGCGACACCCCGCGAGCCGGGCCGACCGGACGTATCGTCTGCACTTTTTCTCCACCGTTTCGCTCGGGCTTGGGACGGCCCCGGCCGCTATGCACACCGCGGCTCGGACCGTTAAAGCCCCTCCGGCCACCACGCCGCGCGTGATAGCTGGTCCTCCCGTGATCGTCGTCCGTTCGTCGAAAGCGTTGTCC
>PIVM01000163.1 GCA_003353945.1 Gammaproteobacteria bacterium | reverse complement strand
CAAGGCCATTATTTCACCTCTTGCCGTTTCCGACGTTTATATTCTTGCCAATGTTTCTTTGCGACCGAGATATCCACGTCCTGGCGTTTTTTAGTACCACCCGCGAGCAGTATCACAAGCCGGTCTCCGTCCTTGCCGAAGTAAATACGATAACCACGGCCAAAATCAACCTTGTATTCAAAGACTCCACCACCTACACCCTTAACATTAGAGAAGTTGCCTTGTTACTGAAAAACGCCGATAAGTTAACCGATCAGCAACACCATAAGCTGACAAACCTACTTGAAAACATGCACAACTACATACGCTGTACGTGTTAAAAGAACAACTACAAACCCTGTGTCTGTCCTGTTCCTTTGTCAACCAGCACATGTTGCAACTCACCTTTAATATCTTGAGGAATCACATTATCTGCACCACTGGGCACACTTTTTGAGACCATTGCAGATAACTGATCAACCTGGTTTTTCATTAAAGCTGAATCACCCACTTCGATTTGATCCAACTGATAATTGGCATTGCCTTATCAGCAACTAACCGTTACCTGATCATCAGGAGAATGTTGTTGTTTTTCAGATACACTTCAATTATTGACGATGCTAGAGGAAAATATTTCTTACGGTACTTATAAACAAAAAGCGAGCCACGACAATGCAGGCATATTCAATAGGGGGCCAAGTAGTGGCCCCCTACATAATCAACCTAAGCTCACGCTGTCTGCCAGGTTTCAGCCAACACAGGTTGCAACTCATCTTTAACTTCTTGAGGAATCACATTGCCTGCACCACTAGGCACACTGTAGGACGCCATCGCCGATACTAGCTGATCAACCTGGTTGTTCAGTAAGACTGAATCACCAACTTCGATTTGATCTAATTGATAATTGGCACTGCTATACCAACTGCTAACAGTCACCTGATCATCAGTTCCTGCGACAGTGATTTTCAAGCTGCTGCCACTTCGACTCAACCAGAGATCTTCGATAGAGACGTCTTCAAATCTGGCGACATCAACACTTGATGCACTGGTATCGTAGTTATAGATCGTGGTACTTCCATCACCGATACCAAACTCATAGGTATCGTTTCCGGTATCGCCCGACAGATAGTCACCCGTACCCGCTCCACCTCGCAGGGTGTCGTCACCGGTACCACCGTAAACGTAATCACGACCTTCACCACCATTCAGGGTGTCGTTACCCGCATTACCGTAAACATAATCATCTCCGGCATCACCTGAGACAACATCGTTACCGTTTTGCCCGTAGACTCTGTCATTACCTTCACCACCTGACAAGGTGTCATTACCATCGGCGCCGTAGAGTTTGTCATTCCCACCCAGGCTGTCGATCGTATCGTCGGTGACGTAACCGGTAATATTGTCCGCACCATCGGTCGCTCCCAGTACCATTGTTTTAATCGTACTGGTATCCCAGACGGTTCCATCGGCAAACTCAACCGCACTGAGCTCATACGCACTGCTGCTAAAGAAGCTGGACACCGTGATCACTTCTCCGGTACTTTGCAGGGTTAACAGCAAGCTGGTACTTGAGCGCGTTGCCCTGACATCTGAAGGATCTATGCCCTCTAAGAAACGCAATACGTCTTGTCGATCTGCACCCGTGTCGTAGTTATACACCGTGGTGTTGCCATCACCGATACTAAACTCATAGGTATCGTTTCCGGTATCGCCCGACAGATAGTCGCCCGTACCCGCTCCACCTCGCAAGGTGTCATTGCCCGTACCACCGTAGAGGCGATCTTTACCGTCTCCACCGCTCAGGATGTCATCACCCGCATTACCGTAAACATAATCATCTCCGGCATCACCTGAGACAACATCGTTACCGTTTTGCCCGTAGACTCTGTCATTACCATCACCGCCATTCAGAACGTCATCGGTTTCATAGCCGGTTATCGTATCGGCATCATCTGAAGCTGTGATAGCCAGTGTTTTCAATGCACTGGTATCCCAGATCGTACCATCGGCAAACTCTACCGCGCTCAGCTCATAAGCACTGCTGCTAAAGAAGCTGGACACCGTGATTATTTCTCCGGTGCTTTGCACGGTTAATAACAGACTTGTGCTTGAACGAGTGGCCCTGACATCCGAAGGATCTATGCCCTCTAAGAAGCGCAATACGTCTTGTCGATCTGCACCCGTGTCGTAGTTATACACCGTGGTGTTGCCATCACCGATACCAAACTCATAGGTATCGTTTCCGGTATCGCCCGACAGATAGTCGCCAGTGCCCGCTCCACCGCGCAAGGTGTCATCGCCCGTACCACCGTAGAGGCGATCTTTACCGTCGCCACCTGACAGGGAGTCATTGCCATCGGCACCGTAGAGACGATCGTCACCACCAGCACCATCCATTGCATCATCGCCTTCATAGCCATATGCAGTTTCAGCTTCGTCGCTGCCAGTCCAGTTAGCGGCTTCCGCCAGCGCACTTTCCACCGATACACTGCTGCCATCGGCAAATTCAAACGCATCGACTAGATTTCGACTATTGGTAAAACCATTAGCAACAGCAACAGTCGTTAATACACCCTCTTTGTTAATTTCTATGACAAGGTCTGTCGCATTTCGACTGTAAGTCACATCCGCCGATGTAATACCTTCCTCGAATAAAATGCGATCAAAGTCTGTTCCGCTATTGTCGTACTCCTGGATCACATCATTACTGCCATCGGCAACAACAACATAGGTATCACTACCCGAGCCGCCACTCAATATGTCGTCACCAAGATCACCTGATAGCGTGTCATCACCCCGATCACCACTTAAGGCATCGTTGCCAACTCCACCCAAAAGTAGGTCATCACCGTCCTGACCTTGCAGGGTATCGTGACCCTCAGAACCCTGTAAAGTGTCATTGCCACCGTGACCAACAAGCAAGTCATCGCCGGCTAGGCCATCCAATACATTGCTGTCTTCATCGCCATGTAGCTCGTCATTGTTGCCGGATGCTAGAGATGCCGCAATCCCCAGGATTTCTGCATCATAGATAGCAACTGTACTATCAGTGTCTTGAAAGATGATCTGGTCTATACGGCTAGCGTCATTGGAGAAGTAATTCTTGATTAGAATTTCATCTTCACCCTCACGAATAACAAGCGACAAATCATTGCCTGAACGATGAACGTTGACATCTTCAGGGAGAATACCCTCACCCAGCAAAATGGAGTCTATATCGCCCGAAGTACCACGGTTATCGATAACATCCAAACCATCGCCCAGCAGGAACAGATAAGCATCATCTCCCGCTCCGCCGATTAACAGGTCGTCTCCCTGCCCTCCGTACAATCCGTCATTACCCGCACCACCATAGATGCTATCGTGCCCCTCTCCTCCAGAAAGATAATCAATATCCTCTCCACCATACAGAGTGTCATTGCCATTACCACCGAAAAGCATATCAGCACCGGCATCACCATAAATTTCATCATTACCATCACGGCCAGCAAGCACGTCACCACCTTCCTTGCCGTAGATTTTGTCATTGCCCCCTAGCCCATCAATCACTTCGGAGATTGAGGTACCGTGAAGCTCGTCGTCACCTTCGCTAATGACCTGAGAGGCAGTATTAATCTGGTCAAATTGCGCTGGCCCCACATCAAGACTATGACCATCGCTGAATACAATGGCATCAATATATTGATGCGATGCTCCCTCCTGATCAAAGTGGGATTCCACGCGCAGCACATCATCTGTCCCGTTAATGGCAATTACTAAGTCATCACTCTGTCGAGTGACAGTAATATCATTGACTGTCAGGTTACCCTGCAGCGTAATAACATCATACCGCCCTTGATCACTATCCTGATTTCGAATACGGTCGTGCCCATAACCCAAGCCAAAGCGGTACCCATCATCACCAGCACCACCTGTCAACACATCATCACCGGCGCCACCATCGAGCACATCATTTCCTGCCTGGCCATTTAGCGTGTCATTACCTTCCAGGCCAAAAAGGTAGTTGTCACCCTCATTGCCGTTCAACACGTCCGTTCCGGCGGAAGCATCTGCAGTTACAGCAACGACCAAACCCAGTGTTTGATCGGAGTATGCCGCCATATCAGCTGTCTGGATAAACTGATCAACTGCTTCTCGCAAGAGATCCTGGTTTACCGTGTTGTACACGTTTACGCCATGTATCGCTTGCGAAAAGTCCATTAAGGTTTCTTGCGCGGTAGCAGGGTTGCTTTCGGCATAGTCAAACAGCTTATCTACCACCTGACTATAGTCTCCCATCCACACACCGGATTCGGCATCCTGCGACCAGCTGATCTCGGCAAAGAACGGTTGCAAAAAACTGCGAGCAGCTAATTGATAAAACACCGTATCCACCAGATCTTCGAAAATTTCATCGTAAATTCTGGCATAATTCTGTCCAGAGCCCCTGGGATTATCCACGTCAAAACCATAGAAAGCGGCAAGTGCGCCGATTCGCCTCGCGTCGATGGGAGACTGATAGTGGGGCCGGTATTCACCCTCCTGCCCAGTCCACGCAAAGATGATGGGTTCCATCAATGCCTGGCGCTCCTCACGAGAGGAGGCATTAACAAACTGCTCCACTAATTGCTGCAACTCTCCCGACTCATCACGGGCTATAGCCTGGTGTAAGGAATGTGCTTTACCAAAGCCAACAGCATCCGGTAATTCGGTAATGTCCAACGAAACCTCAACGGTTTCCTCTTCTGTATCCGTAAGATTACGGGCAAACCAGACATCCGTCATCGTTCTGGTTTGACCGGCGGTATCGGTATAGCTTCCAACCTGCCGGTGTTCATTGCCAGACTCATCAACATAGGACTGATTCGTGTAATCCACTGACAATGATTCAATACCCAGTTCTTCAAGCGTAAACAGCTCGCCTGCATCGGTTTCGCCGTCCTGATCCAGATCACGGAACACACGTAAGTCGGCAAACTGTTGGTCGTCCAAATTAACAATGCCATCGCTATTTGAGTCAAGTGCATTTAACGCCATAAATCCGTTTTCAGCTAAGGTGCCATCCGCCAATCGCGTGGCATTACCAAACAGTTCGCTGCCATTGTCTATCTTCCCATCACTATTACGATCCAAAGCCAACAGACCGTCATCAGCCGCAATGAATCCTGATAACTCACGAAAGGTATCTCCATCGTGGTCGAAGTGGATATTCGATGCCAAACCAACCGTTTCAATACCATCACCATCAAGATCAAGCGCCAACGGTGATCCAGGTGTGGGTGGTGGCGGATCCGGTGGTGGCGGATCCGGCACCGGGTTTGGATCAGGATCAGGCTGCGGGTCGGGATCGGGATCAGGCTGCGGATCTGGATCAGGATCAGGCTGCGGATCTGGATCGGGATCAGGCTGCGGATCGGGATCAGGATCAGGCTGCGGATCGGGATCAGGATCAGGTTGCGGATCGGGATCGGGATCAGGCTGCGGATCTGGATCGGGATCAGGCTGCGGATCGGGATCAGGATCAGGTTGCGGATCGGGATCAGGATCAGGTTGCGGGTCGGGATCAGGATCAGGTTGCGGATCGGGATCAGGATCAGGCTGCGGATCTGGATCAGGCTGCGGATCAGGATCAGGCTGCGGGTCGGGATCGGGATCAGGCTGCGGATCGGGATCAGGATCAGGTTGCGGGTCGGGATCGGGATCAGGCTGCGGATCGGGATCGGGATCAGGTTGCGGTTCTGGCGGATTATCACTTGGAGGCGGGTAAGTACGATTATCACTATTAGGATTTGAAATCAGCGACCCATCATTTAGCGCATCGAAAACCTTCTCAGCAATTTCCTGCCTTGATGAAGCATCAATGCCAATATTTCTTCCCACAGCATTATTCCACTCATCCATATTGCGTTCATTAGCTGGTTGGTTGTGTGTTATATCTCCACGAATTTCATTTGCATCTCCAGCTAAATGTGCAATTGATTCGCCATAATCCTGAGTCATCGCAGCGCTTGAATATGCATGGCGAAACGCATCCCATTCACCGTTATGAGCCGAATTGGGATCTAGACCATACGATTCAGCAAATGTATTCGCCTCTTGCATGTATTGATTATATATATCGTCGTAGGAACTCATTTCCCTCTCCCTCCTAATGTAATGTATATACGCTTATCTTCCACAAACTTAAAGAATACAGCCTTATCAAAAGGCTCACAGCTTGATGGAATAAATTGCGCCTTGGAAAACTTCAATTTCATAAAATGACTAAAACCTGCTTGTTTTATATCGAACATTTTTGACCTGTCAATTGATTGAGCAACGACTTCCTCCTCCTTTATTAGAAGGATATGCCAATTTCCCTCCCCAATAGCCAAATCTAAATCGTGTATTCTTTCATTTATTTTTTGCCTTTTTTTATCATCAGTATCTCTAAGAATATTCTGATACGGCACTAATACACAGACCATATCCCAATCTTCACCAATGAACTCATCCACTCTCTCAAGGCCATCAACTTTGATACCTTTAATCAAACTCTCACTAATACTAGGTGCACTCACAGAATTAATATCGCAACCATACAAAGCCATTAAAAAACAAAATAAAGCGCACTTCATATATCTAGTAAATTCAATCATCACTATTCCTCCTTATACTTATAAATCCACCCAATTTTTGATTGTCATTTATTGCAATTCTGTTCATACCCCGCAAATTGCTTTAACTGCCCGCATATCAACGCTCCCGTAACCCTTCCTTTCTATGACGCAACAAGGGTGCCAGAAAGAACTCAATAATCTGTCGTTTACCCGTTTGCATCTCAGCCGTGACCGCCATACCCGGCATTAATTTTACTTCTTTTCCATTGACCATAATCGTGCTTTGCTTCATCAATAAATGCATACCATAAATGAGGCCGCGCTTTTCATCGACGGTAGCGTCATCAGATATAGTCGTCACCTCTCCATCAATCACGCCGTACTTGGTAAAGGGAAACGTGTGGATTTTTATCTCAGCAGGCATGCTTTCATGCACAAAGCCAATATCTTTGTTTTCTAAAAACACTTCAACTTCCAACTGCTCCTCACTGGGCACAATCAACATCAGTTGCTGCGCTTCGGTGACCACGCCGCCCACGGTATTGATCGCAAGTTCCTGTACTTGACCAGCAACCGGCGCATAGAGTATTTGCTTGGCATTCAAGTCAGTCGCTTTTGCAAGCTCCTCTTGTAGTGCGGCAATTTGGCGCTGAGTCTCCGTCATATTAGCCAGCTGTGTGGCGCTGCTTTGTGCAGTAAGTGCTTTAATTTGTTGTTGCGCTTCAGCTTCTGCCGCCGCCAGTTGTTTTAGACGCTGCTTTTCTGCGGCGAGGTCTTGGGTTTGCTGGATACGTTCCTGTTCCAGTTGTAAGTAATCAGTTTCTGATGCGAAGTTCTGGCGATGCAAGTCCTTCATATTATTAGCACGTTTGGTAATTATTGGCAGAGTTTGTTGCAACTTGATGATAACTTCGCGAGTAGCGGCTTGCTCAGCTTTTGTTTTGGCATGCGTGCTATGCAAGGCCGACAGCTGTGCGCTGTATTGCTGCCATTGTTGCCATAACAAACGCTTGTGAAGCACGATATCTTGTTCAGTCACCGCCGCGATGACCGGAAAGCTAAGTGATGAAAAATCGAGTTTATCTTGCTTATCGGCCTCTGTACTCAAGAGCTTTAACAGCGCTTGACTAACTGCCAGCTTTAACTGCGCACTGTGCAGGTCCCCCGTGAGGCGTTTTTCATCAGCTAAAGTCAATGTACTATCCAGCTCAATCAGTGCCTGCCCTTTGCTAACATATTGACCTTCACTAACCAGAATGCTTTTAACCACCGCCTTTTCCAGCGGCTGAATTTGCTTTACTCGGGAACTGGGTATAATTTTTCCTTCAGCACTGGCCACAATATTCACTTCGCCAATGCAGGACCAAAGCAAACCGAGCACAAATAAAACAAGAAGACTTCTGCCTGTCCACTTGGCAATCGGGTTGGGTGGTGTCTCCTGTATTTCCAGCGCGGCTGGCAGGAAAGCCGCCAATTCTCTCGACTTGGTATCATCACCCAGTTTGTCACGATTACACCAGGCATCTTTGAAAACCGCTACGGCGCTCATGACTTGTCATCCTTAAGCACCGAAGCCCCTCGCTCTACACGAAACGATTGGTGCTCAGGGTGCGAGGACTGTGGACGCACACGTTCCTCGTTTGATTCTTTTTGCCCAGC
>PIVM01000422.1 GCA_003353945.1 Gammaproteobacteria bacterium | reverse complement strand
GACAGACTTGCACTCCCTTGATATGTTCCAGTGCATGTCCCTGTGTTAGAAACTGATACAGTCCCACCACCCCAAGCCGAAGGCAACGCACCAGACGCACTGTGGTTAGTTCCATCTGTTGTGAACGTAAATGTACCAGCTACGCTTCCTTGGGGCATGCTGCCAGCAACACCAGACCAGTTGCCGTTTATAGTCGCTGTCCCACCTGATATAAGAGCAGTGCCTGTCTGAGTAAATGTTGCAGAGCAACCGCTTACTCCCCCAAAACCTCCGATTGAAAAACCAGAAACATAAGTCCCATTGCATCCACCAGCAGGAGGATCATCGCATTCGCCTGCGGACCAACTTACGCTGACAACGTCTGTAGGATTGCTAGGACTTGAGTTTACTGTTGCAGTGCAATCGCTGTCCGTAAGCGGATAAACTTGGTTAGTTGATCCATCGTACAGTGTTTGAGTACAACATCCGGTTGGGCATGGGAAGCAACCTTCAGGAAAGTTAATGTCATAGTAACTAATGCTATACCAACTCTGGTTCCATATGTAGTTATTAAATATGACTTCCCAGTCGTAGTTTATTGGATTAGTACAAGGCAGACCAACATTGCTGTTTCCTCCAGTTGCGTTGCCAATGAACTTTAACTCTTTGTAAGACTTTTCTAGCGAATCTCCCACGCATGAAATGTCTGTGATCACATCTTGCGTGCTGTATGGAAGAGACAAGTTTGCGGAGGGAGTGTCACATGCTTTTATCTCAACAGTTGTAAGTTCAATTTCGCCATCGGCGTTTGTAGTTGTCCCTGTGACAACTGTAATGTCACTTGCGTGCTCAAGAACATCGACCTCTGGGGCTGGCGTTGCCTGCGTCATTTCGCAACCTCCTGTCCCAGAAGGGCCAGAAGGATTTCCCCATACAAGCATCTCCAGCAAATGCTTGTGCTCTATAACTCCACAGTCTCCTGATTTTGCCTTTATTAGAGGCTCAGTGTCTTCATCGAACTTAGCAACAGCTTCTACAACTTCAGGCAATCCAAACAACGCTGAACCAGTCATGACCGTCATAAACTTGCCAAGCTTATCATCAAGAAAAGCCCAACCTCTTGTGTCAGCTTTTATGTGGCATGCTAAGTCAGTAAATTCATCCCACAGATATGCAGGGGGGTTAGCAATGTCGCCAGCAGAAAACTCACTGTGCTGCAAAGGGTCTGCGTTCCCTTCTGCGTACTGATCTCCTGTCAATAGAAAATTGCCACCGGTAAACAAAGTCGAGCACCACCTTGCGGTCATGTTTTCGCAAGATGTTATGTTCCACTCTGTGCTAAGTGGAGCAAGTGTATACGGCGCAACTGTGTTTGTAGGGACTGGCAAGTGCGAGCTTGGTATAAGCCTTTCGCATTCAACCCAACCTACGTTTGCTGTAAATCTTTCAGGGTTTTGGACTGTGCCTAAAGTTGATCCAATGGTTTCAGAGCCTTGCCAATCGACGTAAGGCCATGAGCTTTTTGCTTCGCTAATGGTAACTGCTGGAACTCCAGTCCACGGTGCAAGAGAATCCGCCAAGCCTCCCTTTACTTTTATTACTGGCTGTTCGCACCATTCAATGTGCCACTGAAGACCTGCGCCATATGGATTCCCATACGCTGCTACTCCAATTGCACCAGCATCTGCCAAGACAAATTGCTGCTTGTAGTCCCAGACTGTTATCTGGTCATCTATTGTTTGTCCAGAGGTCATAGGGTCTATGACTTCAGCAAGGGCAAACCCCGACTGTAAAGAACCAGCTTTGCAAAGTGCTTGAGTAAGTACAAACTTAACTCGCTTTGCCCGGCCTCCACCACCTCCATCAAAGACCCAATAAACACCAACCCGTGTAGCACTTATATAAATGTCTCCTTCGACAAGTTCCTCTGTAGTGTTTACGACAGGAACCGTCAGTGATGTATTTTCAGAAAGCTCAAGATCCGAAATGTAGACCCTTGTGCAATCTTCAGCAGTACAGACATCACCTGCTCTTGCAGCAATACC
>PIVM01000421.1 GCA_003353945.1 Gammaproteobacteria bacterium | reverse complement strand
AATTCCCTATACGCGGTTTTGAATTTAAGCCACTTTTGCGATTTTGCCTATAAGCGGTTTGGGAATGAGGAAGGCGATTGATACAGGCAGCAGCGACCGGATTGCTTATTAAGCAATCGATATCCCCATAGTTGTGTGCTGCTTGATCCATCAACCGGCCTAAGATCTTGTTTGAATGAGTAATTCTAGCCTATTGCACCCAGACTGGCACGGAACCTATCGGCAGTGCCGTTTTGCCGTGTATTAAGCCGCTGATTTTTGTTTTTTCTTTAGCCGCTTATTTTGATTTTTTTTGATGTTTTTAACGGCGGTGCCGTTGGGTGTGTTACTAAGCGGCACTTTGAAGTGAGCTAGTGGCAGCGGCCTGGATCCGCGTGTGACACGCCCAACGGTGCCTGTTTTTTTGTTGCGCTTTGGTTGCAGCAAGATAGGCGGAACGCCTGGCATTGGCGTCCCGCCCGGGGAAGGAACCTAGTTGATCAAATGCATGAAGTCACACTTGATACGCTTTACGTAGTATTGCCATTCGCTATCCAGTCGCTCCCACGCCTCTACTGCATCGTTGTAGCTATCGGGTAGGTAATCCATGCGATTTAATACGAAGGCGGCAGCGATACGCTCTCCGGTGCTTGCACCGGTACTGCCTGTGCGTTGTAAGTCAATTGCAACTTCAATGATTTTATCGATTTGCCAAGCTCTTTTTTGCATTGCCATTTCTCCTTGTAGTGGCTGTTGTTTGCCCTTTTTAACCAGCATCGCGCGCAGGGCTGTCAAGGGTTTGTCCACTCATGCGCAACACTTTGAGCGACGCATAACTTGCTGAGAGGCAATGGCCTTCCCGTTGCTATGCACTTAGAGTGAGGGGGCAAGCCCTTTACAGCCTGAGCACGGTGCTAAACTGAAGGGAAAACAGCAGACACGAACTCCCAGCCCGCGCGGACTCATAGTCCCCTGGAGGGGGATGTAGGGGGCGAGGTGTGTTTTTAAGAGGCGCTTGCGCCAGCATTTAAATCTTTGGCTTTTTGCTTTTGACTTTGTCTTTAGCCCCCTTGGGGGTTGGGGGTAAAAAATCTTTGCTCCCGCTACAACTCCCGACGCCAATGCGCTCTCACGGCCTTGCTGTAAACCTGCTTAAAGACACTGCGGCTTTGCTTTACTGCGAGCTCACCTACAAAGGGCAGGCGCATTGGTGGGCGGGGGAGGAGCGGGAGAGGTGGAAGCTGCGCGCTTAGAGAGGAGCGAGGGTTGGCAGGTTTGTTGCGCTTTTTCTTTTTGCAACAAACGTGACAACCCGATGCGACGAACGGGCCGCAACATTATTGGCCTGTGAACGAACGCGATGAACTATCCGGTTAACCTTTTACTTGTAACAGAGTGAGAGAGCTAAAAACTCTCCGGGCACATTGAAGATAAAATCTTGCGATGGGCAGAGCTTGGCGCCCTGGCTTGCTGCTGTTTTTGCAAGCCATGTGACAAGCGACTTTAGCTCCTCAGCCTGCTGTTCGGCTAAGCCCGACCAGCAATATAACGAATTCACTAAGAGCGGTGATGCTCTTGTGCTTCCATGTAAGTCCGTAACAGCTTATTAATGCGGGTCTGATAACCCGTACCTTTTGATTTAAACCAGGCTAACACATCAGCATCTAATCGTAATGTCACCGGCTGTTTCGGTGGCATACGAATCTCAGCCTGCTGGAAAAAAGCCTCATCCAGCTCCGCAATATCACTGGTATCAATATCCTTATCGTCCATCTCTGCCAGACGTTTCCAATCAGTTTTTGATGACTTGTTCATAACGACGCACCTCTTGCCTTGTGGCTTTTCGGGCCGAGATAATCCGGGTGACATCACCCATCCTCTCGGTAAAAACAACAACACCTATCAACGTGTGCAAACAACCAATCCTAATCCAGCGCTCTTCACCATAATCTTCACGCGTATCTTCCAGCGTCAACATCGGGTGATTAAAAATATCCACTGCATCCGAGAAATCGATTCCGTGTTTACGGATATTGAGCTGATTTTTC